>CAZLRL010000035.1:0-12255 GCA_964561645.1 uncultured Desulfobacterales bacterium | reverse complement strand
ATCCGGCTGATGCCCGCCACGCTCACCGCGTCAAAATCAATTTGGGTGCCATAGGCCAGGCCGGTCAGGATGGCCAGTTTGTGGGCCGCGTCCACCCCTTCCACGTCCAGGGTGGGATCGGCTTCGGCAAAACCGTGGGCCTGGGCCTCGGCCAGGGCCTGGTCATAGGGCAGGTTGTGCTGGGACATCTGGGTCAGGATATAGTTGGTGGTGCCGTTCAAGATGCCCAGGAGTTCCTGGATGCGGTTGGCGGCCAGGCCCTGGCGCAGGGTGAGGATGATGGGGATGCCGCCGCAGACCGAGGCCTCGAACGCCACCTCGACGCCGGCCCGGGCCGCGGCCGCGAAGATCTCGTTGCCGTGGAGGGCCAGCAGGGCCTTGTTGGCGGTGACCACGTGTTTGCCCCGTTCGATGGCGGCCAGCACCAGGTGGCGGGCGGTGTCCACCCCGCCGATGACTTCCACCACGATGTCAATGGCGGGGTCTTCCAGGACGTCCGCGTCCCGGGAGGTGAACAGTTCCCGCTCCCAGCCCAGGGCCTGGACGCGGGCCGCGTCCACCTCGGCCACCTTCTTCAAGCGCAAAATCACCCCCAGGCGGCGGCTGAACATCTCGGCCCGCTCCACCAGGAGGCGGGCCACGCCGCTGCCTACGGTGCCGCAACCGATAATCCCCACATGGACGGGCGGCATGGCTATCTCTCGACGGCAAAGAGGGACAGTTCCTGGGCAAACTCCTGTTCCATCTGCTGGGCCCTCTGCTTGATCTCCTCTTCGGGCATTTTGAGCAATTTGCGCAGTCCCCGGATGGCCTGGTTGGTGCGGTGGACGTTTTCCACCAGGGCAAAGCGCACGTAATCATCGCCCCACTCCCCGAAGCCCCGGCCCGGCGACACGGCCACCTTGGCCTCCCTGATGCTCAGGATGGAGAAGAGAAAGGATTTCATGTGGCGGCGGAATTTGCCCGGAATTTTGACCCAGACAAACATGGTGCCTTTGGGGGGCTCCACCCGCCAGGGAATTTTGTTCAGGCCCCGGCACAGGGCGTCCCGCCGCTCCTGATAAATGGAGACGATTTCCTTCACGGGTTCGTAGGGCCCGTTCAAGGCAATGATGGAGGCGATCTGGATGGGCTGGAAGACGCCATAGTCCAGGTAGCTCTTGATGCGGGTTAAAGCGTGGACCAGGCGTTCGTTGCCCACCACGAAGCCCATGCGCCAGCCCGGCATGTTATAGCTCTTGGACAGGCTGAACAGTTCCACGCCGACGTCCTTGGCGCCGGGAATCTGAAGGAAGCTGGGGGCCTTGTAGTCGTCGAAGACCAGGTCGGCGTAGGCAAAATCATGTACTACGAAGATGTCGTGCCGCTTGGCGAACTCCACGATGCGCTGGAAAAAATCCTCATCCACACATATGGTGGTGGGATTGTGGGGAAAGGAGATGATCAGCATCAGGGGCCGGGGCCGGATGAGTTCGGTGATCTGGACCAGGTCGTTAAAAAAGTCGCGATCCGGGGCCAGGGGCACGCTCACCAGTTGTCCGCCCGAGATGACCACGCTGGCGGCATGGATGGGATAGGTGGGGTTGGGCACCAGCACCACGTCTCCGGGCCTGACCGTGGCCAGGACCAGGTGGGACAGACCCTCCTTGGCCCCGATGGTGGCGATGGCCTCGGTTTCGGGATTGATATCCACATCGTAGCGGCGTTTATACCAGTCCGAGATAGCGTGCCGCAGCTTGGTAATGCCTTTGGACGCGGAATAGCGGTGGTTGGTGCCCTTCTTTGCCGCCTCGACGAGCTTTGCCACGATGTGGGGCGGGGTAGCCATATCGGGATTCCCCATGCCCAGATCAATGATGTCCTCACCCCGACGACGGGCCGCCATCTTCAGGGCGTTCACTGTGGCAAAAACGTAGGGGGGCAAGCGTTTCATGCGAGGGAACTCTTCCACCGACATAACTTCTCTCCTTTAAGCTAAGGTTGCGTAATTTCCAGAAAATTATTATCCCAAAGACAGCTTAAAAGTCAAATAGGTAATGGCGGGTAGAGACCGGGCTCGAGGACCTGGTGCCGGTCTGAAAGCCCGGCGGCAAAGTCAGGCCGCGGCTGGAACTCAACCGGTATTTTCTCCCGGGTATTTATTTATCAGGCAGGCCCACACCCGTGTTCCGGGTTTCCGGCTTATTTCCCCGGGGGTATAGCGCCTTGACCCTCCAACCAAAAAAGCGTATGGTTTGTTGATATACTTTAATAATGCTTCAAGGCATCAAATTTTTGCCGCCTAAATTTGAGGATCCAGATGCGCGCCCTTCTCCTACAACCTGAATTTCCCAAATTTTTCTTCTCCATGCAGCAGCTTTGCCACATCCACGGCAGTAAGAGCAGTACGGTGCCCCTGGGCTTGATTACCGTGGCCGCGCTGCTGCCGCCTCACTGGCAATTACGGCTGGTGGACCTCAACGTCCGCCCTTTGCAGCGTGACGAGTTGGAGTGGGCCGACGTGGTCCTGCTTTCCGCCATGGGTGTCCAGCGGGTGAGCTTCCTGAATCTCTTACGTGAGGCCAAGGCCCTGGGGAAAACCGTGGTAGCGGGCGGGCCCTACCCCACCACCATTCCTGAAGAAGTGATTTCTGCAGGCTGTGATTTCCTGGTGCGGGGTGAGGCGGAGCTGCTCCTACCCCAACTCCTGGAGGACCTGCAACAGGGAAAAACCGGGGGGGTTTACGAGTCGGATATAAAGCCGGACTTGACCATCTCCCCCATTCCCAGGTTTGATCTGCTGCAGCCGACAGATTATTTATCCATGGCCGTACAAACAACCCGGGGGTGTCCCTTCGACTGCGAATTCTGTGACGTGGTCAGCCTTTTTGGTCGCAAGGTCAGAACCAAGAACCCGGAGCAAGTGCTGGCGGAGTTGGAGGCCCTTTACCGCCGGGGAGGGGTCAAGGATATTTTCTTCGCGGACGACAATTTTGTGGGGAGCAAAGTCTTCGCCCGCCAGTTGCTCAGCCTGATCATTCCCTGGATGAAGGAGCACGGCGAACCCTTCACCTTCATTACCCAGGCTTCGGTGAATCTGGGGCACGAACCGGAGCTTATCGATCTCTTAACCGAGGCCAACTTCAATTATATTTTCACCGGGGTGGAAAGCCCTGATGAAGCAGTGCTGCAACGCGCTCATAAACATCACAACGTGGCCCATCCCCTGGCGGAAACCTTGGGGGCCATTAACGCTAACGGTCTCTCCCTCATTGCCAGCTTTATCCTGGGCCTGGACGGCGAAACCTCGGGGACCGGAGACCGCATCGCCGATTTCGCTGAAGCCACCAACGTGCCGGTGGTCATGCTGAACATGCTTTTTCCTCTCATCAAGACCCGCCTGTGGCACCGCTTGCAGCAGGAAGGCCGCTTACGGGAAGACCTCGTAGATGATTGGGTCGATCGGGATACGCCTGAAATGGAATATTACTCCCGGATGTTTTTCCAACCTTCCCGACCCGAAGAGGATATTATCTCAGAGTATTTCCGAGCGGTGGACCGGCTCTATGAGCCCTCGGCCTTCCTGGGCCGAGCCTACCGTTCCATTCTGGCCATGCGGCCCACCCGCGCCGCCCAGGCCGCGGCCAATGGCCAACCCCTGCCCCTTGGCGCGCCCCGCCCCCCAAAAGCCCTGCGGGAACATCTCCTGGATATCCGCCGCCTGCTGCGCCTGGCCTGGAGTCAAGGCGTCAAGTCTTCATGCCGCCGCCAGTTTTGGCAGCAGCTCTACGGGGTTTGGCAACACAATCCCAGCCGTCTGATTCGGTATCTGACTTTATGCGCCTATGGAGAGGATCTCATCCTTTTCAGGCAGAGATTCCGGCACTACCGGGAAACTCAGCCAGCCGCAGGCAGGCGGGCGGAGAATGGTCTTTTGGCAGAACAGGGCCACCAAGTGCGCCGGGCCCCTGCCTCTGCTCCCGAAGCCTCGCCTCCCCAGCCTTGAAGCCGCTAGCCGGAACCGGCTTACCGTGCCGCTAGCTCCCCCACAGCCAGGAAAAATTTTAAAAACCGCGGTCGGACTGGCGATCTGGAAAACACTGCTTATCTTTCCAATACCGGCCAAATACCCCGGGATCGCTAAGGGACCGGTATTGTAGCGCTAATGGTGGCTGATCGGCCGGGGGAGAGGCCGATTTCTTTAGAACGCGGCCACCAGAACCCGGCTGTCCGAAGAGTTAAAAAAAATTCCTTTTTTGAAACTTGATGTCTCATTTTTTGAACAAAAATTATTGCTGGCACTAGGACAGTTGCATAGATTTCTAACTTTTCTCTATGGTTAACCTTATGGCATTGTATTTGCTACATAAAAAGTGGGGTTATGCGCGTGAAAAATCTCTGACCTCATTGGTATGCAAAAAGTCAATTTCGGTGAACCAAAATTCAAGCCGCGAGCGTAATTCCACCAAAGGAGACTTACTTGACTACGAACGACAAGCCCAGAGCCAATCCTCTCATAGTTTTGCGGGAGGAATTCGACGATTGGGCCCTTTTGTTCGACCCGGATTCGGGTCATGCCTTCGGATTAAACCCGGTGAGCGTGTTTATCTGGCAGCGTTTAGACGGCGATCACACGGTGGCCGATATTTTGCAGGAAATGCAGGATGAATTTAAGGATGTGCCCCAGGAAGCTGAAGCCCACATCCGGGAATTTATCGAGGATCTGAAGAGCAAAGGTCTGGCGGGATACCAATTTCAGACCTAGTGGAGTCGGCATGCAGCTGATGCGTTCCCCGTCCAACATGGAAGTGGCCATAACCGGCAAATGCAATCTGCGTTGCCTGTATTGCTTCCACTTCACCAGTGCCATGGACGTTCCCGAAGACCTGCCCACCGAGGAGTGGCTGGCATTTTTCGGGGAATTGGGCCGCCTGGCTGTCCTGAAGCTGATCATCGAGGGCGGCGAGCCTTTCATCCGGCCGGATTTCCCGGAGATCATCGAGGGCATCGTCAAAAACCGGATGCGCTTCGAAATTTTGAGCAACGGCACGCTCATCACCGACGAGATGGCCGCGTTTTTAGCCGGCACCCGGCGGTGCGAGTCCGTGCAGGTGTCCATCGACGGTTCCAAACCGGAAACCCACGACGCCTGCCGGGGAAAGGGCAATTTTTTCAAGGCGGTCGAAGGTCTGGAACATTTGAGACGGCACGGCGTGCCCGCCAGGGTCAGGGTGACCATCAACCGGTACAACCTGGAGGACCTGCCGGAAGTGGCCCGTTTCTTGCTGGTGGACCTGGGGCTGCCGGCTTTTTCCACCAATTCGGCCGATTACATGGGCATCTGCCGGTCCCAGGCGGAGCGGATCCAACTCACCGCCGAGGATCGCAGCCGGGCCATGGAGCTGTTATGCGAGCTGGAGGAGCACTACCCGGGCCGCATCTCGGCCAACGCCGGGCCCCTGGCCGAAGCCCGGGATTGGGAAAACATCATCCAGTCCCGCCGGCAGGGCCGGGAACCCCAGTCAGGACGGGGCCACCTGGTGAGCTGCGGCGGCGCCTACATCAGGCTCGGGGTCCGGTGCGACGGCGTCATCGTGCCTTGCCTGTTGATGTCGCATATTGAATTGGGCCGTATCAACCGGGATGATCTGGGAGAAATCTGGCATCATCATCCGGAGCTCGCCCGTCTCCGGGAACGGCATCATATTCCCTTGAGCGACTTTCCGTATTGCCAGGATTGCGAATACCTGGCTTATTGTTCCGGGGGCTGCCCCGCGGTGGCCTATACCCGCACCGGCCAGGATGCCCACCCCAACCCGGACGGTTGCCTGCGACGGTTCCTGGAAGAAGGAGGACGGCTGCCCCATGTCAATCCCTGAACGGCAGTATACCGGACCTCCTTTGCACGAGATTTATTTTTACCTGACGGAGGGGTGCAACCTTCGCTGCCGCCATTGCTGGATCATGACGGAGCAGGAGGCCGGGCCGCAGTCCAAGGCCCTGTTGGACGTGGACCTGTTCGAGTCCATTGTGTCCCAGGCACGGCCCCTGGGCCTGGGTTCGGTCAAGTTGACCGGCGGCGAACCCTTTCTCCATCCCCGGGCCGACCGCCTGCTGGAGATAATCCGGGACGCCGGGGTAAAGCTGGTGATAGAAACCAACGCGGTCCTGGTGACTCCGGAGCTGGCCGCGCTCACGGCTTCCTGCCGTCAACCGGCCGTGTCGGTCAGCCTGGATGGGGCCAAGGCCGCCACCCATGAGTGGGTGCGGCAGGTGCCCGGTTCTTTCCGGGCCGCGCTCCAGGGCATCGAATATCTGGTGGACGCGGGTATCCGACCCCAGATCATTTTCACCGTCATGGCCCGCAATCAAGACCAGGTGGGCGCCATCATCCGGCTGGCCCGGGAGATGGGCGCGGGATCGGTGAAGTTCAATATTCTACAGCCTTCCCCCCGGGGCGACCAGATGCAGGAAGAAGGGGAGACCCTGACCATACCCGAGGTCCTGGAGTTGTGCCGCTGGGTGGAGGAGGAGTTGGCCCCCAATGTCGACATGCCCCTTCTCCTCGGTCATCCCCCGGCCTTCAGTCCCTTGAAACGGGTTTTCGGGGGCAACGGCGTCCGGGCGAATTGCGGCATACTCGGGATCATCGGGGTGCTGGCCAACGGCTCCTACGCGCTCTGCGGCATCGGCTCCCATATTCCGGAGCTGATCTTTGGGCACGCCTCCACCGACAGCCTGGCGGAGGTCTGGCAGAATAACCCGGTGCTCAAAGAAATTCGGGCAGGGATGCCCCAGCGGCTCGGGGGCATTTGCCATGATTGTCTGTTAAACAGAATCTGTCTGGGGTTTTGTCTGGCCCAGAACTATTACCATACGCGGAATCTGTGGACTCCTTATTGGTTCTGTCAGCAGGCCGAAGCGGCGGGTCTTTTTCCTGACAGTCGGCGGCGCCCCGACACCGGGGCCCGGCAGGTACAGGAAAAACCTTTGCCGTCAATATAATTTCCCTGGCAAAGGAGGTGATAGAAGCAGAGAGTTTAAAGGAGAAAAGGTGAATTGTAGGGGGGTATCCCCGAAACCGGGCTCAAACGCTCTCACCCAAATGGATATGGAGGATCTTTCCATGAAAAAGGATATTCGCTACGAAAGACCGATTTTGAAGAACCTGGACGTGGTCGGCAAAGGTCAAAGCGCCGGCCCGTGCGGAAACGGTTCCGGCGCTTCGGGCGCTTGCAGCACCGGCGCCGCCGCTGCCGGGGGCTGCACTGCTGGTACCGCGGGCTTCTAAGGACTTAAGAGACCTCCAGGGATTATCATAGTTCACCAGGAGTCTTGGGGCCTTATAATTCCCTTATGCTTGAAGGGTGAGGTTCTCCCTGGTAATGGGGGAAATCCCTTAGAAGACCACTTTGCAAAAATAACTTTTGCAAACATCTTGACGACAAAATAAAGAGGGGTGGAGATAGTTCCGCCCCTCTTGTGCTTGCGTCCCGGTTTTCGGCCTGTTCCCCGGGCGCAGAGCCGTATAGCGATCCGCAAGGAAGCCGCTGAGGGCTTAACTGCGGCAGGGAGGACCCGCGGCTGCAATACTTTGGGGCGCGGGGCGTTTTTTTCTGCCCGGGTGAACAAAAATCCTTTGGCCTCAAGTTATTGTTTTCCAACCGCTTATTGATTAAATTGCACCAGAAGAAAACGCGCGTGCCCAGAAAAAATTATCCCGACCCCGAAGTGGATGGTTCGGGTTTCAGGATGTCCTCCCTGGACTGCCGGCGGCAAAAGGAGTCCACGTTGACTTGCGGCCATACTTCTGCACCGGGGCCCCGCGGACACACGGATATTCGGGGGCTTCTGGAAAAATTAACCGGCGCGGCTGAGGCCGGGAACCCCGGGCGGGAATTTTCCCTGACCCTGGGGGACGGCAGCCGCTGGTGGATTGTTGGTTCCGGCCCGGCCGGTTTTATTGCCGAACAACTGGCGGCCATGATGCTGCTTAAGCAAGGTCATCCCGGGGAAGGGCCTTCTCCGGACGACCGCCTCATGTTTTTCTATGAGAAAAACGCCGACCCCCGCCGGTTGGAGCCCCTCTTTTCTCAGGATCCAGGCTGGACCGAGCTCAACCATTACTTTTTTCGGCTCAGCCTGCACTCCAGGTGGCACCACATACTGGGGGAGTATGATAGCGCCAAGCCCAACAGTTCTTCCCATGCCCTGATGTTTGAGGCCATGCCGCTGGTTTACTGGGAAAGCGTTTGCCGGGGTGGGTTGCCCTTACATGCCGCGTTGTTGGAGTACCAGGGGCAGCGGGTCATCCTGGCCGCGCCCGGGGAAACCGGCAAATCCACCTGCAGCCGCCGGGTCGAACCTCCCTGGCGGGGCTGCTGCGACGACGAGGTCCTGGTGGTCCGCTCCCCCTCAGGCCGCTATCTCACTCATCCCTTCCCCACCTGGACCGATTACTTCTGGGAGCGGGCCGAAAATACCTGGCAGGTGGAAGACGCCCTGCCCCTGGCCGGAATTTTCTTTTTCGAGCAAGCCCCTGAGGACGACTGTGTTCCCCTGGAGGCGGGTCGGGCTGCCGCGGCCGCCACCTATGCCGCCGAACAAACCATGACCCGCTTTTTGCGTTATTGTGGGGCCGCAGAGGCCCAGGAGCTGCGGCGGGCCATGTTCGACAATGCCTGTGCCCTGGTCCGCCAGGTGCCCACCTTCCATCTCCGGGTGAGCCTCCACGGCCGCTTCTGGGAAAACATCGAAGCCGTCCTGGGTTGGCGCCAGGGCTCGCCGGCCACACCTTGAAAGGCACGCCCGGCCGCAGAGCTCTTATGAAACACCCTTGACCGCGCGCCTGTCTTAAACCGAAAAACGACAACCGCATCCTTCTCCTTACAGGGGACACCAAAAATGCGGCCCCGAATTTTTTTGGCCAGGTTCCTCATCAGGCTGGGCCGGTTCGTCTCCTCACTGGCCCTGATGGTGATGCGGCCCGACGATCTGATGGAATTCAGTCGGCAGTTTTACGGCCAGGGGGAGCAAGTCAATTTTTGGGGCCATCAGGCGCTCATCGACCAGGGACTGACGCCTCTGGAACAGGAGATTCTGGAAAAAACCAGGCTTACCCAGGGGAAGGTCCTGGTTCTGGCCATGGGGGGCGGCCGGGATGCCATTTCCCTGGCCCAACGAGGATTTTCGGTCACCGGAATGGATTTTATCCCCGAACTGGTGGAATTGGCCCGGGAAAACGCGGCCAGACACGGGGTCCGGCTGGAGGCCCGGGTGGGGGACCTGAGCCGCGTGGCGGCCCCGCCCGGCACCTTTGATCTGGCGTGGCTTTCCGATAGAATGTACTCCTGCATACCCACTCGCAGAAGACGGGTGGAAATGCTCCAAAGCGTATACCAAGTCCTGCGGCCGGGGGGCTGGTTCGCGTGTATGTTCAACTGGTTCCCGATCACCAGATATTCTCCTGCCACGGAGCGGGTCAGGAAACTGGTGGCCTATCTCACCCTGGGGAACATCTGGTATGAACCCGGGGATGTTCTGCTGGGGGAAAGTGAATTCATCCACGGCTTCAAAAGTGAGGGGGAAATCGCGTCTGAGTTTGCCGAAGCCGGATTTGAACTGGGACACCCCCTGATTATCCAGGAGGAGGAGCATCGCGGCCTGGCCCTGTTGCACAAGGCCGCCGGAGAATTTTATAACTCTCCTGATTACTGGCCCTGTTCGAGACCTTGAGGTCTTTTAACCAGGGCCGAAAACGGCCAGATTTTTCCCAAGGTTCAGAATGACACCTTGAGCGAATTTGAGTTTGGCAACAGTTTATAGCCCCGGATAGTCTTCGACCGCCATGACCGAGAAGCTGCTCTATACCGGCACCAGCATGAATCCCCTGATGCGGGAAGGGGATGTGGTGGAGATTTGCCCCTACGAGGGGCAGGAGATTCGCTTGGGGGATGTGGTGGCCTTTGCCCACCCCGAAAAACCGGAAAAGGTCATTCATCGGGTGGTGGCGGTGGGGCCTTCGGGGGTCCAAACCAGGGGGGACAATACCCCGGCCGCGGACGATTGGATTTTGCAGCCTGCCGATCTTCTGGGGCGGGTGGTGGCCATCCGGCGGCAGGGGCGCAGGCTGCCGGTGCCCCGGGAGGTGCCCGCCTCCCTTTATGTCCTCAAGGGCCGCCGCTGGCTGGACAGGGCCGTGTCCCGGCTGCTCCATCCCGTGTATGACCGGCTGGCCCGCTCGGGTCTGTTCCAGGCTGTCCTGGGCTCGTGGCTAAAGCCCGAGTTGATCTGTCTGCCCATGGAGGCCGGCCCGGAATGGCAGCTCTGGCTGGGAAAACTCCTGATCGGCCGCAAACGACCCCACCAGCCTTACTGGACCATCCGGCGGCCTTTCCGGTTGTTCGTGGACGAAGCCGCGCTGCCGCCTCAGCCTCGTGGACCCTCTTCGGGCTTTTCCGATTAAGGCCGCAATTTTTTCCTGTGACCCCCGATGGGCCTTACATTCGGGACCTGCCCCAGGGTGAACTCTCTTTTGTGTAGATAAAAGTATTGACATGGACGGACTTTTTCGTCTTTAATTTTTGCACAAGATTTCCTGCCGGGATGGGGGGCTTGCCATTCGAGGGAACCGCGGTCCGGTGGTTGAGGGCCCGGGTCCCTGATATGGCCCCGGCGGGCGGACATTCTTTAATCCATGTCACAAGGGGTTTCGATGCCGGACCGACCACTGTAGAGCAGGAGAAATCGAGAACCCGGGGGGGAGAAAATGCGTACGGTATCTTTGGGGTTGATTTGTCTGGTTTTGATGTTTTCCAGTTTAGGGGCCTGGGCTCAGCAAAAAGAAGCAGCCCCTACCGTGGGGGAGGAACGCCGGGAGGAACAAAAGAAGCAGCCCACCGCCGCCCGGGTGTCTGAGGTGGAGCGGGGTGGCGCTCTCTTGCCTTACGGGCGCCTGGTGATCGAACCTTCCTTTGAATACAACCACATCTCGGGAACCAATGTTTCCATTTCCGGCTTTACTATTTTCCAGGCCATTCTCATCGGCCGGGTCCAGGTCCAGGAGCTGCAGCGGGACCTGTTTATCCCGGCTTTCACGGTTCGGCTGGGCCTGAAAAACGCCGAACTCTACACCCGCATTCCCTTTTTCTTCCGCACCGACCGTCTGGTTTTTCCCGTCTCGGGGGGGGGGACCACCACTATTGCGGATGAATCCTTCAGTGACAACGGCCTGGGCGACATCACCAGCTATCTCTATTATCATCTCATCCGGGAAGGGCAATGGAAGCCCTGGGTACCGGATACCGTGGTGCGCATCGGGGTCAGTTTTCCCAGCGGCAAAGACCCCTACGACATACAACGGGAGTTTATTCCGGCCCTGGGGGCCGTGGTTCCGGTGGAATTTCCCACCGGCACGGGACATTGGGGCCTGGCCCTCGGCTCCACCTTCGTCCGGAGCGCGGATCCCGCGGTCCTGTTTTTAAATGTGGCCTATTTCATCAATTTTGCCCGGAATGTCGGGACCGTCAATGATGTTAACTTCGGGACCATCGACCTGGGCAATACCTTCGAGTACAGCATCGGCCTTATTCTGTCTTTGCAGGAACGGCTGTCCATGAACTTTGCGCTTAACCAGCGCGTCACCAGCAAGACCACCCAGAACGGCCAGTCCCTGGCGGATTCGAATCTCAACGCCATTTCTTTTAATATCGGCGCCACCTACGTCATTCCGCCCCGCATGGCCGTAGACTTTGTGGTGGGCATCGGCTTGAGTGAGGACGCCCCGGACGTCACCGTGTTGATCCGCACTCCCTTTATGTTCAAGTTCGGCAGATAAAAACGGTTCAAGGCCGTTGACCTGAAACCTCCTGCAGCCGGCGCTGGTAATAGTTCTCCCCCCAGCCGCTCAAACGGCCCTCCTCGAAGACCAGGGGAGTGTCCACCCGGCGGCCTTGTCGGTTGGCCAGCGAGTAAAACCAGACGATCACCCCCCGGCCGTGCAGGCGAAAGCCTTCGGTGCGCGCCGGCGGGCCCAAGAGCCGCTGCACCTCCTGGCGGGACATGTTCAGGTCCAGACGGGCGGCTGCGTCCATGTCGCCTCGGGCGGGGGACGTTACCGCGGCTTCGGGAGCCCGGGGCGCGGCCTGGGGGACGGCGGTGGCGGCTGCGGTCGCGGTGGGTGCCGGCTGGGGTGCCGGCGCCGGCGCCGCCGGCGCGGCCGGGGCGGCGGGGGCCGCAGTCGGAGCCGGTTTAGCAGGAGGTGGGGCCGGGGGCTGC
>CAZLRL010000034.1:0-12443 GCA_964561645.1 uncultured Desulfobacterales bacterium | reverse complement strand
AAAGAACTTTTCTTAGTAAGCTGACCTCCGCGGTTCCAATGAATATAAAACCCGCTCTAGTATAGATTATGGGGCGGGTTTTCTAATCCGGCTAAGGTTGTTATGGTTTCCGCTCAATCAAGCAGTTCGGATGGTAGGGGCGGGGTTACCGCGCCCCCTGGTCCTGGCTCATCCCTGAAAAAAAACCTCCGGCCTGAATTTTTCCCTTCAAACTATTTGCAGCCAGATCAGTTTAACACCATGGCTGACCGCGGGAGGCGCTGCGCTTTCCCGCCCTACATCCTGTCCGCATAAAAAACCTGTCCCATAAAAAAACCCGCCTTCTCTAAGAGGGCGGGCTTTTATCAAGAACCGAAAACCGAAAACCGAAAACCGAAAACTATATAAAAAAACCCGCCGCGTTCTGCTGGCGGGTTTTTCTTCCTAGCAGATTCAGGCAGGTTTACAAGACGGTCCTCACTGCGGCCCGGGCCAGCTCGACGATGCTGTTCGGGGCCACGCCGAAGATCAGGATGGTGGCGCACAAGGCGTAATTGAGCAGACGGGTGGGCCAGGACAACCGGATGGGCGGCAGATCGGAATCGATAAAATAGGCGGCGTAAATCACCCTGAGATAGTAGTACAGGGACACGGTGCCGTTGACCGCACCGATCAGCACCAGCCAGAAATAGCCCTGGTTCATGGCCGAAGTGAAGAGCAGCAACTTGCCGGTAAAGCCGATGGAGGGCGGCACTCCGGCCAAGGCGAAAATGCCCAGGATCAGGCTCAGGGACAGCAGGGGACTGCGACGCCAGAGCCCGGCCAACTCGGCGATTTTCAAATCCCGGCCATCGCTGGCCACCTCCGAGAGCACCATAAAGACGGTGAAATTCATCACCAGATAGGCCAGGGCGTAATACACCGAACTGGCGTACCCCACCTCCTGCAGGCTGATAATGCCGATCAAAACATAGCCGGCGTGGGCGATGGAGGAATAGGCCAGCATGCGCTTAAAATCTTTCTGCACGATGGCCACCAGATTACCCAGGGTCATGGACACAATGGAGAGCACTACCAGGATCTGGACGAAACTGTAGCCGAAACCCTCGCCCAGCGCGGCAAAGCGGAGCAGCAGGGCCACGGCCGCGGCTTTGGAGGCGGTGGCGATGAAAGCCACGACCTGGTTGGCGCCGCCCTGGTAGACGTCCGGCGCCCAGAAGTGAAAGGGAAACACCGACAGCTTGAAGAAGAAACCGGCCATGGCCAGGATCAGCCCGGCGATGCCGATGGGACTGCCCAGCAGTTGGGGCATTTGGGGGATGATATCCGCCAGGTAGGTGGAGTGGGTGGCCCCGAAGATGTAGCTCAGGCCGAAGAGCATAAAACCGGAAGACACGGCCCCGATAAAGAGATACTTGATGCCCGCTTCCACATCGATGCCGTCACCCCGGCGCAGCGGCACCAGGATATACAGGGAGTAGGAGGCCAGCTCCAGGGAGACGTAGATGGTGAGCAGCTCCACCGCCGAGACCAACATCATCATGCCCACGGTGCAGGTGGTGAGGAAGAGGTAGAATTCGGCGTGATAACGCTCTTCGATGTGGGCCAGGTTCCGGGAAATCATCAAGACGAGAAAGAGGCCCAGGGCCAGGGCGACTTTGAAGATCTGGCTGAACAGATCCACCCGGTAGGCCTTAAAAAACAAGTCTCCCTCGAGGCCGAGGCTGAGCAAGGTCACCACAAAGCCCAGGCCGGCCAGGACCACCGTAATGGTGTAATCCCGCTGTACCTGGGGGCGGCGGCGCAGGCTGAAGAGGAAGATGACGAAGGCCAGGCCCAGATAGTAGAGTTCCGGTCCGAAGAGCAGCATGGTCATTCTCACATTCCCTGAATGAAGGGTACGATGGAAGTTTTAATCAGGCCCACCATGACCTGGGGGAAGAGCCCGAAAAAGATCATAAAGCCGATGAGGATCATGCGGGGCAGTCCCAGGAAGGGGCTGACGTCCTCAAAATGGGTGAACTTGGGATTGGGGTCGTTGAAAAAGGTATTCTGCACCACCCGCAGGGCGAACAGGGCGCCGATGACCAGGGAGGCGATGGCGAACAGACCGAGAACCGGGAAGACCTTGACCGCCGAGACCAGGACCAGCAGTTCGGCCCAGAAGCTGGCCATGCCGGGCACTCCGGCCCCGGCCAGGGCGGCGGTGATGAAAAAGGCCGAAGCCACGGGCATGATCTTGGAAAAGCCGCCCAACTGCAGGACATCCCGGGTGTGAGTGCGGTCATAGATATAGCCCACCGCGGAGAAGAAGAGGGCGGTCATGATGCCGTGGGCGAACATCTGGAACACGGCGCCGTTCAAGCCGTCAATGGTGCCGGTGGCCAGTCCCAGGCCCACGATGCCCATGTGGGACACCGAAGAGTAGCCGATCACATACTTCAAATCGGTCTGGGCCAGGCCCACGAAGACGCCGTAAACGATACCGATCCCGGCCAGAAGTGCCATAAATTGGGCCCAATACTGAAAGCCCTGGGGGCAGAGATACATGGCCACCCGCAGGATGGCAAAAGCACCCAGTTTCATGAGCACGCCGGCGTGGAGCATGGACACCGCGGTGGGCGCGGCCACGTGGCCCACGGGAGACCAGGTGTGGAACGGCCACACTGCGGCCAGAACCCCGAACCCCAGGAACATGAGCACAAAAGCGGTTTTTTGAATCCAGGGCGCAAAAGCCACCCCGTGCAGTAGCACCATGTTAAAGGTGAACAATCCGGAGCTGGAATAGAGCATCAAGATGCCCGGAATGATCAGACCGCTGCCGGCCATGAGGTAGAGAGTCAGCTTCATGGCGGCGTAGATCTTGCGGGTGGAGCCCCAGATGAGGATAAGGATGTACATGGGCACCACGGCGATTTCATAAAACAGGAAGAAAAAGAACATGTCATAGGACATGAAAACGCCGAAGACCCCGGTCACCAAGGCCAACTGAAAGATGAAATATTCCCGCACCCGCTCCTGGAGTTCCCACATGGTGAGCACTCCGGTGAAGATGACGATGCCGGTGAGCAACAGCAGGGGGGCATTCATGCCTTCGACGCCGACAAAATAGGTGATGCCGAAAGCTTTAACCCACTGGTACTTCTCGACGAATTGCAGGCCGCCCAGCGAGCGGTCGTACCCGACAAAGGTATAGATGGAGAGGGCAAAGCTGATGCCGGCGGAGACCAGGGACACCATGCGGACCAAAAAGCCCTGCTCCTCCTTGAGAAACAGGAGGACGGTGAGCCCCACCACCGGGGACAGCAGCATACAGGTGAGAACCGGGAAAGATGCCATGTGCTCGGTCATATCAGAGACCCATCAAGAGATAGATTCCGAGGCCCGCCAGGACCAATACCATGAACAGCAGGTTGTACTGGAGGAAAGCCGTCTGCAGGAAGGACAGCAGCCGTCCGCCACCTTGGGTGGAAAAAGCCACGGCGTCCACGCCGCCGTCCACCACCCGCCGATCATTGTAGGTGAACCATTTGGAAAAGAAGCCGTAAATGAAGGAGTTCAGGAACCAGCGCCAGAAGTGGTCCATGTACCATTTCTGGATGAAGAAATTTTCCAGCGCGGGAAAATTGCGGATAAAACCCTGCCATTTGGCGGTCTTGGCGCCCCAGTCCAGCCAGGCCAGGCCGATGCCGAACAGGGCGGCGCCCACGGCCAGCCCCAGCAGGAGATAGTTCAATTCATGATGGTGCACCTCACCCAGCAGGTAGCCTTGCAAGGGGGTCATGAAGAAGCCCAGCACCAGGGTAAAACCGGCCAGGACCAGGAGCGGAAAGGCCATGGCCCAGGGGACGCCGTGATGTTCCTCGTCGGCATGACCGTGGCCATGGCCGGGAGGTTCCTCCCGCTGGTATTCTGCCCAGGCCTCATGGTCGTCGGGCCGGGGAAAAAGCATCACAAAAATCACCCGGAAGGTGTAATACGCGGTCAAGAAAGCGCCGAACAGCCCCAGTCCCACCCAGAGCTTGTTGGGCAGGCTCCACAACACCCCCATGATAGCTTCCTTGCTGAAGAAGCCGGAAAAGGGGAAGATGCCGGCCAGGGCCAGGGCGCCGATGGTCATGGTGACCATGGGAATCTTGAGGGAGCGGCCCCCTTCCTTGCTCATGACAAAAAAATCGTTGGTGCCGTAGTGATGGATGAACACCCCGGCGCACAAAAAGAGGAGGGCCTTGAACGCCGCGTGGGTGGTGAGGTGATAGTAACCCGCGAACATGGTTCCGCCCATGAGACCGGCCGCGGCCAGACCCATGGCCATGAAACCCAACTGGCTGATGGTGGAGTAGGCCCAGACCTGCTTGATATCCCGGGCCACCATGCCGATGGTGGAAGACAGGATCAAGGTAATGGTGGCCAGGACCAGAATCACGGTCAGGGTAGTGGGGGAGGCTGCAAAGAAGGGGAACAGCCGGGTGATGAGATAGACCCCCGCCGCCACCATGGTGGCGGAGTGGAGCAGGGCCGAGACTGGGGTCGGACCTTCCATGGCATCCGGCAGCCAGACGTGAATGGGGAATTGGGCGCTTTTGCCGGCCACGCCGCAGAAAATCAACAGTGAGGTAGTGGTCAGCAGCCATTGGGGCATGGTCTTTTGGACCGCGGCCAGGTTGACCACGTTGATGTCCAGGGTGCCGAAGTAAATCACCAGGAAGGCCAGCCCCATAAAAAAGCCGATATCCCCGAAGCGGGTGACCACAAAGGCCTTTTTACCGGCTTCCGAAGCCGAAAATTTCTCGTACCAGAAGCCGATCAGCAGATAGGAGGACAGGCCCACCAACTCCCAGGAAATGAACAGCTGGAGCAGGCCGTTGGCCGACACCAAACTGAGCATGGACATACCGAAGAGCGACAGATCGGCATAGTAGCGGGCGAACCCCGGGTCTCCTTCCATGTAACCGATGGAATAAATCTGGATGAGCCAGGCGATGGTGGCCACGATGGCCAGCATCAACAGACTCACCGGGTCGAGCAGAAAACCGAAGGGGACCTTGAAGCCCTCGGAGGACACCAGCCACTGCACCTGGGTAATCAAGGGCTGAGCCAGGGTGACGTCCCGCAGGGTCAGGAAGAGGTACCAGGCCAGAAGCAGCGGGATGGTGGAGCACACCAGGGAAATGGCCAGAGAGAGCTTGTGCCTCCTCCAGGTGAAGATCATGATGATGGCAAAGGATAACAACGGCAGGGTGACGATGGCCGTGCAGATCCAAAAGATTGTGTCGACCGAGCCCATGTTTAACCCCTTAGCTCCGTAACTTGTTCCGCGTTAATGGCCTTGAGCTTCCTATACACCGCCATGATGATGCTGAGAGCAATGGCGGCTTCGGCCGCAGCCACCGCCATGATGAACAGGGCGATGATCTGGCCCACCGCGGGATGGGGCGCCAGAAAGCGGTTGAAGGCCATGAAGTTGATGCTGGCGGCGTTGAGGATCAGCTCCACGGAAATGAGCACCGCGATGAGATTGCGCCGGGACAGCACCCCGTAGAGGCCGATGCCGAACAGGACCAGAGCTATGTACAGGTAGGTTTCCAGTTGGTTAAAAATCAGCATAAACAACCTCGAACTCAGGACTCCCGGCCGCCGCGGGCGTTGACAATGGCTCCCAGCATGGCCACGAGCAGGAGGAGCGAAATGACCTCAAAGATGAGGGCGTACTTGGTCAGCAAGTAATGTCCAATGGTGGTGATGGACCAATCGGTGCTGCGCTCCGCGGCCGGCACCCAGTGGGTCTTGCGGGTCAGCAGGACCAGAAAGGCCAGGACCGCACCGGCACCCAGCAGAGCCCCCAGAGATTTGAGTAAGGAGCGGCGCGGTCCTGGCAAATAGAGGGGCTGAGACAACATGATGGCGAAACAAATGGCTATACAGATGGCCCCCACATAAATCAGAATTTGCATGAGAGCCACATAGGGGCTGTTGAGGTAAAGGAAAAGCCCGGCCACCCCGATGAGGGAAAGGGCTAATCCCAAAACATTGTGGAAAATGTTGCGGGCGCCCACCGCGATGAGCGCTCCCAGCACAGTCATGCCGATCACCACGAGGAAGGCGCCGGTGGCCACTCCCTGGGCTGAGAAGAAGCTGACGTTCATTCTTTGCCCTCCTCTAGGGGTTCGGCCTCCCCTTCTTCGACCGCCGGGGGTTCAGGAATGGGGGTCATGGGCACTCCGGCCATCTGCTGCTGCCGTTGAAACCGGGTGAGCAAATTGAAAACCGAGTCCTCCCGGCTGTACCCGGCCAGGCGATATTCATCGGACCACTCCAGGGCGTCGGTGGGGCAAACATCGATGCACAAGCCGCAGAGGCTGCAGTATTGATACTCGATGACGTACTGCCAGGGCACCTTTTTCTTTTTGTCCAGCTTGACGCCGCTTACCGTGATGAGCTGGGAGGGGCAGGTGCGGGAGCAGAGTTCACAGGCGATGCACCGGTGGGTTTGGGTCTCCTCATCCAGGAGCAATTGGGTGTGCCCCCGGTAGCGGGAGGCCATGATGATCTTTTCCCGCGGGTACTGCACGGTGACAATGGGCCGGACAAAGTGGCGGATGGTCACCCCCATGCCAGCCAGGAGGCTGTAAAAACCCACGAAAATGTCTTTGAAATAACTAACCATTGTCTCTCAACCTTAGGCCAAGAACTTACAGCAGTTTCATGATGAAGGCGGTTATGATCAGGTTGGCAAAGGCCAGGGGAATCAGGATCTTCCAGGCAAAATTGATAAGCTGGTCAAAGCGCACCCGGGGAAAGGTCCACCTAAACCACATGATCAGAAATATGATGGCGTAGACCTTGATGAAAAACCAGGCGAAACCCGGCAGAAAGGGACCCCGCCAGCCCCCCAGGAAAAAGACCGTGGCAATGGCCGCCACGATGAACATGTTGGTATATTCGGCCAGGAAAAACAGGGCGAAGCGCATGCCGGTATATTCGGTGTGGAAGCCGGCCACCAGTTCGCTCTCCGCTTCGGGAAGGTCGAAGGGCGCCCGGTTGGTCTCCGCGGTGGCGCAAGTAATATACAAAATGAAGGCCAGGGGCTGAATAAGTATGAACCAGTACCGGCTCTGGGCGTTGACCACATCCACCAGGCTGAGGGACCCCACCATGATGATGATGCTCATCAGGGTGATTAGCAGCGGGATCTCGTAGGCCACGTTCTGAGCCACGGAGCGGATGGCCCCGAACACCGAATACTTGTTGTTGGAAGCCCAGCCGGCCATGAGGATGGACAGCACCGTGAGCGCCGCGAAGGCCAGAATCAGCAGCACCCCCACGTTCATGTCCCGAATGACCATATCCTGGGAAAAAGGAATCACCAGGAAGGACAGGAGCACCGGCAGGAAGACCACGATGGGGGCTAATAAATAAACCCAGCGGTCCGCGTCTTTCGGGGTGATGAGCTCCTTGCCGATCAGCTTCAAGGCGTCGGCGATGGTCTGAATGGACCCGTGCCAGCCCACTTCCATGGGGCCGGGCCGCAGCTGCATGTGGGCCGAGACCTTGCGTTCCATCCAGATCAAAAACAGGGCGTTCACCGTCACCAGGCCGATGACGCCGAAAAGGCCCACGATCATCCCAAAAAGGCTGACTTCAGCAGGTTGCGCCATAATTTTCCGTCCGTCTTGGTTACCGGTCGATTTCCGGCACCACCACGTCGATGGAGCCTAAAATGGCCACCAGATCCGCGACCAGGGTATCCACGGCGATCTCCGGGAGAATGCTCAAGTTGCCGAAGGAGGGCACCCGGAGTTTGATGCGATAGGGTTTGGGATCGCCGGCACTGACCACAAAGCAGCCGAATTCACCCCGGGCCGACTCCACCGCGGTGTAGACCTCGCCGGCCGCGGGTTTGATGCGCTTGGGCACCTTCTCCGCCATAATGGGGCCCGCGGGGATCTGATCCAAGGCCTGCTCGATGATGCGCAGGCTCTGCTCCATCTCCCGGACCCGCACCAGGTAGCGGTCCATGACGTCGCCCCGCTCGCCGATGGGGATCTCGAAGTCGAACCGGGGATAGACCGAGTAGGGTTCGCTCCGGCGGATATCAAAGGGGATGCCGCTGCCCCGCAGCATGGGGCCGGTGAGCCCGTATTTGATGCACTGCTCCTGGGTGATGAAGCCCACGTCCCGGGTGCGGTGGATGAAAATGACGTTTTTGGTCACCAGGTCGTCGTAGTCCGCAAAACGATGGCGCAGGCGCTGGATGAATTTGCGGCAGCCCTCGGTAAAGTCGTCGTCGATGTCCACCGGCACGCCGCCGAAGCGGTAAAAACAGTAGGTCAAGCGGGAGCCGGTGAGGTAGTCCAGGAGGTCCAGGGCCTGTTCCCGATCATCAAAGCTGTACAGAATAGGCGTGAACGCGCCCAGGTCCAACAGATAAGCGCCCACCCACAAGAGGTGGCTGGTAATGCGGTTCAGTTCGGCGGTGATGACCCGGATGTACTCGCCCCGCTCCGGCACCGTCAGCCCGATGAGCTTTTCCACCGCCATGCAGTAGCCCTGGTTGTAGGCCAGGGCGTGCAGATAATCCACCCGGCCCATGTTGGGCAGGAACTGGGGATAGGTGCGGTTCTCCGCCATGTGTTCGTGGCCCCGGTGGCCGTAACCGATATCCGGGTCCGCTTTGGTGATGAACTCGCCCTCCATTTCGAGCTCCACCCGGAGTACCCCGTGGGTGCTGGGGTGCTGGGGGCCCAGATTGAGGACATAGGTTTTTTCTTCTAATCCACGCTCAAGCATCGGCCGGACTCTCAAATTTTTTCAGCAAGGGATGAAAATCGGCGTCAAAGGGCAGCAGAATGCGCCTCAGATCGGGGTGGCCGGTGAAGCGGACCCCGTACAGGTCATAAGCCTCCCGCTCATACCAGTTGGCCCCGGGGTAAATGTGGCTGATGGTGGGGGCCTCCTGGTCCAGGGGGACCTGGACGTGCACCGCGGTGCGGCACAATTCCCGGAAGTTGTTAAAGTGATAGACCAGGGTGAAGTGCTCAGGATAGTGCAAGCCGGTGAGGGATTCCAAGAAGCAGCCCAGGGACAGCATGGCCTTGGCCACTTCCGGCATCTGCTCCGGGGCCGCGGTCACTTCCAGGTGGTAGCCGGTCTGGTCGTACTCACCCGCGGCTACCTGTTCCAGGTTCAAGGGCGCCAGGGCCTTTTGAATATTATCCTTAAGCATCTCTGAACTTCCTCAAGCGGCCCCGCTGGGTGATTTGCTCTTCCAGGACGAGAATCCCTTCGATCAAACCTTCGGGACGCGGCGGGCATCCCGGCACATACACATCCACCGGGATGATGAGATCGGCCCCGGGGACGATGGCGTACTGGTCCGGATAATAAAAGGGCCCGCCGGAAATGGCGCAATTGCCCATGGCGATGGACCATTTGGGGGCCGGCATCTGTTCCCACAGACGGACCACCGCGGGGGCCATTTTCTTGGAGATGGTGCCGGCTATGATCATGAGATCGCACTGGCGGGGAGAGGGTCGAAAGACCCCGGCCCCGAACCGGTCCAGGTCAAACCTGGCCATGCCCGCGGCCATCATTTCAATGGCGCAGCAGGCCAGACCGAAGGTCATGGGCCATAGAGAGTTGGCCCGGGCCAGATTCAGGGCCTCCTCCACGAGACCGATGTGAATTAGAGGCGCTCCGGTTTTCTTTTCCAAGTGAAAACCCCCCTGCACCACGCGTAGATGATCACCAGGGACAGGATGCCGATAAAGATGGTGATTTCAATAAAGTCCCGCCAGACATATCCCTTGCCATAGGCCAGCAGCACCGGAAAGAGAAAGAGCACGTCCACGTCAAAGGCCAGAAACAGCAAGGCGAAGAGGTAGTAGATGACGGCGACCTGAATCCAGGCGCTCCCGAGGATGGGCATGCCGCATTCGTAGGTCTCATCCCGGGCGGCGCCGTAGCTGCGAGGTGCAATAAAATACGCAATAATCAGCGGTCCGACGGCAAAGAAGGCCGCGGCCACCAAAAATACCAGGACATAGGAGAAGTCTGTTAAGGCTGGTGGGATTTCCAAAGGGCGGGCTCCTTGTGCTTTTCGGTACAAATACTCGAAGTTTTATACCCTACCGGCGAAAGGGGAGTCAAGGTTTTTTTCGGTTTCAGGAAAAATCTCTTGGCCCGCGCCGACGGGTTGGGGTAAAAGGAGAGGGAAGGAAAGTTCACCGGAAAGTCAACCTCTGAATTTTTAATAAGCGGTGGAAGGTTTTTTCCCCAAGGGGCGGGGAGACCCCGCCCCTGCGTACGGTGGGTAGAGCTGGGGAAACCAATCTCTAACGAGGTCTGGTTGCGAGTCTCGTCATGCCCATCAGAGCCACGGTATCATCTCCGTAGGGGCGGGGTTTCCCCGCCCTTGGCTGCATCTGATTTCAGTGGGCAGGGAAACCCTGCCCCTACGGGTCTTTTGAGTGAGTTGGAAATGTCAGTGATATTGCCCCGTCGGCGCAACTTACGGTTGCCTGAATATGATTATTCTCAGCCCGGGATGTATTTCATCACTGTCTGTGTCAAGGAAAAAAGCTTATCTATTGGGGAAAATCATTGGATCAGAGATGTACCCCAATAAATTGGGGGACCTCGTTAAAACATGCTGGCTGGAAATTCCTGATCATTATCCAAGTGTCACCCTCGATGCCTTTGTCGTCATGCCCAATCATATCCATGGTATCATCTATGTAGGGGCGGGGTCTCCCCGCCCCTCGGAGTCTGTCAAACCCCCTTA
This sequence comes from uncultured Desulfobacterales bacterium, assembly GCA_964561645.1. GTDB lineage: Bacteria > Desulfobacterota > Desulfobaccia > Desulfobaccales > 0-14-0-80-60-11 > JBGSLA01. Next base: position 1,681 of record CAZLRL010000034.1, on the reverse strand, counting down.
CAGGCCAACTTTGGGGAATATTATGGGCTATTTCAAGTACCAGTCCACCCAGAGAATCAATGAAATTCGATAGACCTCGAGAACATCTTTTTGGCAGCGAAACTACTTTGAGCATGTTATCCGGGATGATAATTCCTTGAATCGTATCAGAGAGTACATCATGACCAACCCTCAACGCTGGGAATTGGACCGGAATAATCCTCTGGCCAGAGGAAGCGATGAATTCGACCGCTGGTTGGCGGGTATAAAAAGCCGGCCACCTGTTTCCAAGAATCCAAATATAATGGACAGGTAACAGATGCCCCACTGGGAAGACCTGCGCCTGCCGGAATTTGAGGCCTGGTGCGGGCAACACCGCACCGTGATCCTGCCGGTGGGTTCCCTGGAAGAACACGGACCCCACCTGCCCCTGGGCACCGACACCTTTCACGCCCTGGAGGTGGCCCGCCGGGCCGCACAGCTGCGGCCGGTTCTGCTAGCCCCGCCTCTGTTTTACGGCTTATGCCGCTCCACTCGGGAGCACCCGGGGACGGTGTCCATTTCCGGAGATACTCTGCGGGGCCTGGTAACGGATCTGGGGCGGGAGTTTTTTCGCCAGGGTCTGCGCCATCTTGTGATCATGAGCGGCCACGCCGGGGGTACCCACATGGCGGCCCTGGTGGAGGCCGGGGAGACGCTGTTGGCCGAGCTGCCGGAACTGCAGGTGGCAGTGGTCAATCTCCTGGACCTCCTCCGGGAAGTGGTGGCGGCTCGCCCGGAGCTGGTGCAGACCAAAGGTGACTCCCACGCCGGGGAGGTGGAAACCGCCCTGATGCTGGCGGCCTACCCCCAACTGGTGGTCGGGAGCGCGCCCGCGGAGCGGCCCACCTTTCCCAAATATGTGCTGGTGCGAAACAAGCGCCGTTACTGGCCGGGAGGAGTGTGGGGCAATCCGGGCGCGGCCACCGCCGAGCAGGGAGAAACCATCCTCCAGGCCGAGGCCGAGCGCCTGGTTGAGGTCCTCGATTTTTTATCACAAAGTGATTAACTTTTTCTTGACATATATCCGTGAATATTTGAGTATAAAGGCGTGTAAAAACTACCCACAGAAAGGTACGTCTCGTCTCCTATGATCCCCGAAGCCCTTGAAAAAATTGCAGATAACGTATTAGCTTTAGATGAAACCGATCTGGCCATTTTGTTGGACCACTACAAAGACCGCATGTCCCAGGGCGAACCGACCCGGGCCTGGGAACGGGCAGTGATTGCTTACTTCCTCCTGAACGGCATCCGAATCAAGAATACCCTCAAGCAAGGCAAGCTGCGACACCAAAACCCGGCCCCGGCCAAGAATTCGCATCTGTGCCTGATCAAGGCCTGATCGACTAGATCCCGCTCCTGAGGTTATCTTCCCTCCCCTGGCTTAAAAGCCGGGATAGCTGCGTTTGCTCTAAATCCGCCCCATCTTCAGCCTCTCGGGTGGAGTCTCTTCAAGACCTGAGAAACTTTTCCCGACTCCTGACCTTATACCAAGTTGCCGTCAGGCAAGTAATTTTACTGTAGGGGCACGGCTTGCCGTGTCCAAGGCGCAGGCTGCAGCCTGCGGCTACATTTTGTTACCTAGATGACAGCAACTTGGTATTAGAAGAGGCTCTTGCAAAAGTCATTTTTGTCATCCTGAGCGAAGCGAAAGATCTAGATT
>CAZLRL010000033.1:0-12649 GCA_964561645.1 uncultured Desulfobacterales bacterium | reverse complement strand
CTTTTCATGGTTTTGAGAGAGCCAAAGGGTCATGGGCGACTGATTTGAAATTTTTTTATCATTTAGGAAAAATAAATAAGAACTCCCTATGCTACCTGCCATCGAGTTGATAGTTTTCGATCTGGACGGCACGCTGGTGGATTCCTTGCCGGATCTGGCCGCGGCGGCCAATTACGCCCTGCGCCAACTGGAACTGCCGGAGCATCCCCCGGTTGAGCATCAGAAGATGATCGGCGGCGGGGAGAAAAATTATGTGCGCCGGTTTCTGGGCCCCGACCACCAGGACCACTTTGACCAGGCCCTGGATATCTATCTGAGCCACTATTCCCGGCACCTGGGCGATAAGACCCGCGTCTATCCGGGCGTCAGAGAGACTTTGCCCCGCCTGGCGTCCCTGAAAATGGCGGTCTTATCCAACAAGCGGGAAGACCTGTGCCAGCGGGTGGTGCAGGTTATGGGTCTGGCCGAGTTTTTTCAGGCGGTGCGGGGCGGCGACAGCTACGGGGTGCTCAAGCCCTCTTCGGAGGGCCTCGGCGCGCTGATCCGGGAATTGGGGAGCGAGCCGACCCGGGCCCTCATGGTGGGGGACAAGCCCGAGGATATCCAGACGGGGCGCGGCGCCGGGGTTAACACCGTCGCGGTCACCTACGGCTACGGTGATCTTTCAAAAATAACCGCAGCCCAGCCGGATAGGGTCCTGGATTCTTTTTCCCAGTTGACCGACTTGCTCAGCTCCTGAACTCAATCCTGACCGTCATCCCGGCATAACGGCGTCAAATCCAGATTATTTTCCCGCCACAGTCCCAGTTCCACGGCCCTTGCCGCCAGTCCCTGATTATAACTAAAGGCTAAGATGGCGGAGAAAAACAGGTACTTGCACCAGTAGGCTTTCGGTTTGGTGGTATCCCGGAGCGGGGGTAGGGGATCGATAGTCTTGGAGAACTCTTCGTACAGGTCAGGCAGGGGTTCCACCTCTCGGTCCTGACAGTAGTAAATTTCCTGGAGAATCCGTTCCATAAGGGCGCGATGGGTCACATAACCCCGACACTTGGACAATACCCTGGCCAAGAACTCTTGTCTGGCGGATTTGTGCTCAAAGTAATCCTGGTGCTTGAAATATAAATCCAAAAATTGTCTCCCGAAGCGGCGTTTTTTCGGGGCATAGGCCTCCAGGGTCAGAGGGTGGTGATGGAAACAGATGAGGTGGGGAATCAGGCCAAGCTTCAAGCCGGCTTTATGGAAGCGAATCCCTAACTCGGTATCCTGGAAGCCATAGGGAAAGGCTTCATCAAAGCTCCCCACCCGGAAAAACCAGGACCGGTGCACCGAAAAATTCGGGGCGTATAATTTCATGGGATCCAGATCATCCGGGTCCGAGATGTTGAAATAATCGAATTGATGGTGGCTGTCGTGGAGAAAGACCATAAAATCCGAGGTCAGGAGCTCCTCCGGATAGCGAATGCAACCGGTGACCACCCGATCCTGTTCCGCTTGAAGGTGGCCTTGGAGGTGCCCTCTGACAAAGTGGTCATCCCGGGGAGCGACGTCCTGGGCGGCAAAAATGAGAATCTCCCCCCGGGCCGCCCGGGCTGCGGCGTTGGTGGCGGCTGACTGTCCCCGGTTACCCTGATAAAATACCTGCACCTGGGGATGACCGGCATACCGCCTCAAAATTTCTTGGGACCCGTCCTGGGAGCCGTCATCGCACAAGAGGATCTCGCAAGCCCCCTCCGGGAAGGCTTGCTGACGGAGAAAGCTCCTCAGGGTGTGCTCCAGGGTGGTGGCACCGTTATAAACCGGGATGATAATACTGGCCCGCATTGTCGGACCCCTGGCTCCGTTTAATGGCTATGAGGCTGCTTACCAAAAGTTCAGGTTTCAAAGTGCAAAGTTCAAAGTCGGAGGGCGCATCTTACGCGCCACAAGTTGTGAGCTACTCAGGCTTTTTCATGGTTTGGAAAGAGCTGCAAGCTCATGAGCGACTTTCACGAAAACCCTTTTGAATAGGACCGGGGGACCCGCTTGCCCCTTTTTAGAAAAACTCTTCCTCATCTCTCTGCAACCACTCCTGCAAAGTAAGTGCCACTTCTCTGGAAAGACCGGTGGTTTAACCGCAGGCCCCGACTTTAACCACAGCCATTGCTTAGGAGGCCGATCAACCCTCGACCCTAAAAAAAATGCCGGGGGCCAGGCCCCGAAGCCTGTACCCCCGCCGTTTTCAAGCCCATCTAGGCAATCTTTGCCCGACAGGCCTGCCCACCTCACCCTGAAGAGCCGGCAGATTTTGGGAGAATGAGCTGTATCTCGACCTCCGCCTGGCCCGCGGCCGGTTTGGGAAAGGCAAGGTGTTTCAGGGCCTTCGCCAGGCAGTTGGTGAGGGCAGCCGGGAACTGTTTTTCCTGGCTCACATTGACCGCTGTCACCTGGCCCTTGGCGTTTATGGCCAGCCGCACGGTTACCAGCCGCGGCAGCTTGCGTCCCTGCTCCTTGACCCCCTGGAAACATTTTTCCAGCCGGGGAAGCTCTGCTTCCAGGGTTTGTTGTAACACCGAGCCTTCCAGCTTTCCCTGCACCCGGAGTATCTTAATGTTAAGGCCCGTCGATGGCTTATCGGCCTGCTTTTCTTCCCCTCCGTGGAACCGGGAGACCTCAATATCTTTTGAGTGGAGTCTGCTGGCAAAAGTCCCGACCGCCTCATAGGGCATCGGCGCGGCGGAGGCCAGGGGAGCACCTTTGCCCACCGCCAGGTCAGAGACGCCCTGGGGCAGGGGTAAGGGCTGTTTCACCGTCACTACCGTGCCGTCGGCCCGCTTCACCTTGTCCACCGCTACAAAGGAGGTGTATGCGGTCATCAGGTTGTACTTGAGGCCCAGGTCGGTGATCTTCTTGATCCCGGCCTCGTCTTGGCCTGGGGAAAGGCTCTGATAATCGGACAGGCGCCGGATACGCTCCCGGGCCCAGAGGTATTTCAGGGCCACATTGTCCGGGCTGGCCAGATTGTCCTCCACCTTGACCTCCCGCCGGAATTCTCCCGCGGCGGTTTTCCCGGTGATGACGATGGTGCCCCGGGGTTGGCCCCGGTATTTGCCCAACAGGGTCAGGGGCCGCAGGGCAAAGAGGTCCGGCAGCGCCGGGGGTTCCACGTCGTAGGCCTCGAAGCCCTGGAAAGTCGTTTTGAGGCCGGTAAGGACCGGGGTTTCCACGTAGAGCTGGAAACGGGCCGCTTGTTGGGCGGCTTCCTCCGGCTTGAGGACCACGAAAGGTTCCCCCTGCCCGGCCCGGGCCATGCCCTCGATGAGGAAGCGGTTCACCGAAGTGCCGATGCCGAAGGGAAAGAGGTTGGCCTCTCCCAGGTTCTGGCGGATGAGGTCAAACACCTCCGGTTCCACCCGCACGTACCCGTCGGTGGCCACCACCACGATGCGGGAGGTGCCTTCGGTGCGGGGCAGGGCCAGGGCCTGTTTCATGGCCGGCAGAATATTGGTGCCCCCGCCGCCGTGCCGGGCCTTGATAAACTCCAGGGCCCGCTGCTTGTTGTCCTCGGTGGCGGGCAGGGACTTGGACTCCGACAGCACGTCCGCGCCGCCGGCAAAAAGGAGCACGTTCATGGAATCCTGGGGGCGCAGTCCCCTGATGATGTCCTGCATCAGGGCCTTGGCGGTGTCCAGGGGATAGCCGTTCATGGACCCGGAGACGTCCACGATGAAAATATATTCTCGGGGCACCGCGGTCTTGGTGGTTACCCGCTCCGGAGGCTCCAGGACCATAAGAAAGAAATTCTCCTCTTTTCCCGGATAGAGCAGCAGCCCCGCGTCGATTTTATCGCCGGCCAGAGTGTAGCGCAGCACAAAGTCCCGATTGCCTCCGGTGGTGTTGTCCTGGAGAGTCACCCGGGCCACTTGGGGACCGTCGTACTTGATATTAATGTCGTGGCTGGGGCTGGCAATTTTGGCCAGCGGCAAGCCGCCCCGCGCTTCCACCGCCAGGTCGAAGGCGTAGGGCGGGGCCTGGCCCTGGTGCAGATAAGGGTTTGCCACCCATTTTTCCGTATCCGGAGCGCCGGCCGCGGGAAGCTTGGAATAGCGCGGGCCCACCACCGTGGGATAGACGAACTCATAGACCCGGTCCTCGGCCTGCAGGAGCTCCAGATACTTGAGCTCCACTTTGATTTCGTCCCCGGGCAGGATATTGGCCACGTTCATCTGGAAGACATTGGGCCGTTGCTGCTCGAGCAGCGAGGTGGTCTGCCCCGCCTTTTTGGCATCCTCGAAGGTCTGGCGGGCCTTCTGGCGCTCCATAACCTGGGCCTCGATCACCCGCTCCCCCACGGTCATACGTAGGGCGTGGACCGCGGCCCGGGTGGAGCCGGGGAAAACATAGATGGCCTCCAGGGTCTGGCGCCCCTGGTTTTTATAGACCTGGGTCACGGTGACGTCCGCGACCTTGCCCGCGATCTTGACGTCGGCCCGGGTGCTTTTCAGGGGCAGGGCGTCCTTTTCCGGGTCGTCGCTCAGCACCACAAAATAGGGCGACAGGGTCTTGTCTTCCTGACCCGAACTCTCGGATTTAAGATGGTGGGGCAGGGGCTTGAGCCCTAAAATCAGCAGGCCGGCCAGCAGGAGGGCCAGGGCCCCCAGCCGGGAACTGCACCATAACGGGGTTCTTGGTCGCCATATTGCCATACGTCTCGCCTCGGGTCTCGTAGAGTGGTACCTGGACCACAGCCAGGGTTTTGCTTCCTATACTATCAGGTTAGAGGAACAAACATCGACAATGTTAAGGTATTCCCTGGTTTTTCTTCGGTCGATTTAATGATAAAATAAAAATTCAGGGGTTCATCTCCCCAGGCCTTTTGTCCCCGTTCTGGCGACCCTGGAGCCTTTTCAGGGCCGCAATTTTGTTTGACAGAAGTTGTTGGGAAGAATATATTTTCAGCCAGAATGGCGGTGTAGCTCAGTTGGTTAGAGCATGCGGCTCATATCCGCAGCGTCCGGGGTTCGAATCCCTGCACCGCCACCACTTCAGTTAACCTCATGATGGGGGAGGATTAGGGAGAGATGAAAAAAACCGTTACCTGGGCCACGGCCGGCCTTTTCGCCTTGAGCCTCCAGGGAGTCGCCCTGGGGCAGGTACAGGAAAAGGCCGCAGAGTCCACCATGCCGCCGGCGCTGGAATCACCGGCACCCTTGTCTCCGGCTCCGGGGATCGGCGCACCCGAGAAGGTGCAACCACAAACCCCCAAGAAGAGTTTCCTGAAAAAGAAAAAAGCGAGCCAAAAGAAGGCCAAAAAGAAAAAGGTCAATAAGGCGAAAAAGAAGGCGGTTTAAAGTAACATTTATTATGCTTTTCGTGTCATACATCCGGGGAGGCGAATTCAACGGGGAAATCGCCTCCCCGGTGCCATATCAGGATGAGAAATGAGAGAGGAGCTTTATGGTAAGATGCTTCAGCCTGCTGACTGCAGCAATTTTCCTTAGTTTTCTGCCCGTCTCCGGGATGGCCCAACAGGACCCCGGCATTCCGCCCATGTTGGAAAATAATTTTCCCATGTCCGTGCCGGCGGCCAAACTGCCGACAGTGGAACCACCCGCCAAGGCCGCCGCCGCTCCCAAAGCCCCAGCCAGCACCAAGGCCAAATCAGCCTCAAAAAAGAAGGTCAAAAAGGCCAAAGGCAGGTTGGCCACCAAGAAATCCACTAAACCAGCCGCCAAAAAGAAAGGGGTCAGCGCCAAACCCCGGGGCAAGTCCAAAGCGAACAGTTCCTGACGAACCCCGAACCCCCTGGCACAATTCTCAACTCGAAGGAGGGTACCATGAAATACACGGTTAAGACCTGGTTGATGGGGATAGCCATCCTTCTGGCCCTGGCCGGCCTGGCTCTGGCCCAGGGCAGCAAGCCGCAGATGTGGAACGGTACGCATTGGAAAGAATTTTCCAAAGAAATTAAAGTAGCCTATATCAAAGGCATCGGCAACATGGCCGATTTTGAGGTGGCGGCCAGCGGCAAAGAGCGGGCCGGCTGCATTTCCGCCGCGTTTGTGGATGAATTGAAGACCATGTCCATCGATGAGATTATTAATGAGGTGGACGCCTATTACCAAGAAAATCCCCAAAAGCTCGATACTTCGGTGGTGGAAGTGGTGCTCAGACGGTGCACGGCCTTGTGCGAACCGGAGGCCGCCCCTCCCAAAAAGAAATAGTCAGGGCACCAGCGGGGATCGGGATTTCTCAGCCAACCCCTTGTATTTCAAGTACTTATAGATTCTGATCCAGGTCGCTTCCAGACCGCCGGACAGGTGGCTCTGGGAGCCATAAATAGGGGCCGAAACGGGGAATCCGGCTCTGGCTGTGGGTTTGGCTGGGAAAAAGGCTTGCACTTTCAGAAAAATTGCTTATGATGAAAACAAGTATTCCCACCTGAAACCCCTGAGCGCGGCTTTGGGGAGATCGCCGCAGGGGTCATATCTACTGCAAAGGGGGAGGATATGAAGAAGATTCTTGTTTTGGTTGTGGTGGTCACCCTCCTGGTGGCCAGTTGTGCAGGCATGTCCGCCACCGAACAGCGGGTGCTCAGCGGCGGCGCTATCGGCGCCAGTGGCGGCGCGCTGATCGGCTGGGCCGCGGGCAACCCCGCGGTAGGAGCCGCAGTGGGTGCGGGCGCCGGAGCCTTGGGCGGTCTTTTGTATGACCAGTACGAGAAGTCCCGAGGTTACGAATAAGCCGTTTTGGGTCTGCTACCCCATTCGGGCCGGTTGGTTCTCTGAGACTAACCGGCCCGCTGCTTTTTTATACGGTTTTCTGTTTTCGGTTTTCTGTAAAAAAATAAGTTATCAGGGTGCGCACTGTGCACCATCCATATCCGGCGCCCAATATTCGAGATGCACAGGTGAGGACACCTGTGCCACTGGTTTTGCTTGCTTTTAAAGAGCCTCTGGATCATAAGTACTGTTCCGAAAATTATGTAATGTTGTTCGCTTGAGCACCAAAGATGATGAAAGGCTTTTTCTTGTCATCCTGAGGGAGCCGGTAGGCGACCGAAGAATCTAGACCCTTCGCTACGCTCAGGGTGACAAATAATTTGCAGGCCTTTCATCGCCTTGAGAGTGTCGCAGGCTCATGAGCGACTGTTTTTGAAAAATTCTTTTATTCACAATCTTATTTACTTTAGCAAGGTGAATAACTTTTGTAGGGGCGGGGTCCCCCCGCCCAAGGTTAAGTAGAACCACCCGAGGGCAGGGAGACCCTGCCCCTACTAATGCCTTAATTAAACCGCATTGCTTTTAGCCATCCATAATCCGCTCGGGCAGCCGTCTTCGGCCGGGTTTGTAGCCCGTCCAGGCACGGACAAGTTGCCCGTGCTGCCGGCATGGGAGGAAGAAGGGGAAGTTGAGAGGAGGGCGAAGGAGCAGTTGTATAGAGTCAACCTTCGCGCAGGCTAAAGCCTGCGGCTACTTTTTTCTTCGGTTAAGATCAATTCATCCGCCAGGTTTCCCCCGGAAAATCTTTTCAGGTAAACCATGAGCACGGCCACCGCCGCGGGGGTGACCCCGCTGATACGGCCCGCCTGGCCCAAAGAGCGGGGCCGCACCTCCTTGAGTTTCTGGCGAATCTCGTTGGACAGGCCGGGCACCGCGTCGTAGTCGAAGTTGGCCGGGAGGCGCTTGTTCTCCCATTGGGCCATCTTCCGGGCCATTTCCGCCTGGCGCTTCAGATAGCCCTCATATTTGTGCTGAATCTCGATCTGCTCCAACACCGCGGGCGGCGCGGCCGGCGCCTCCTCACCCGCCAATCTGAGACAGGTGGCCAGGTTCAATTGCGGCCGCTTGACCAGCCTCAGGACTGAGGTGGGCTCGCTCAAAGGGGTGGTGCCCAGGTCAGTCAGCTCCTGGTTCACCGCAGGGGTGGGAAAGACCTTTTTCCCAGCCAGGCGCGCCTCCTCTTCAGCCATGAGGCGTTTTTTCTCCCGGAAGCGCTCCATGGCCTCCCGGTCCACCAGACCCAATTCGTGGCCCCATTCCGTGAGGCGCAGGTCGGCGTTGTCTTCCCGCAGCAGCAGCCGGTATTCGGCCCGGGAGGTGAACAGGCGATAGGGCTCCCGGGTGCCTTTGGTGACCAGGTCGTCCACCAGCACGGCCATGTAAGCCTGGGAGCGGTCCGGCAGAAAAGGGGGCCTCCCGGTGAGCGCGCAGGCGGCGTTGACCCCGGCCCAGAGGCCCTGGGCCGCGGCTTCCTCGTAGCCCGAGGTGCCGTTGATCTGCCCGGCGAGATAAAGCCCCCGGATTCTCTTGGTCTCCAGAGTGGGCTGTAGTTCCCGGGGGTCGACGTAATCGTACTCGATGGCATAGGCCGGGCGCATGATTTCAGCTTCCTCCAGGCCCGGGACGCTCCGGAAGAGCTGCCACTGGATCTCCAGAGGCAGGCAGTTCCCCAGCCCCTTGGCATAAATTTCCTCGGTGTCCCGCCCCTCCCGCTCCAGGGTCACCGGGTGGCTGGGCTTGTCCGCGAAGCGCATGACCTTGTCCTCCAGGGACGGGCAATAGCGGGCGCTGACCCCGGTGATGACCCCGCTGTACAGCGGCGACAGCCCGATGTTCTCCTTGATGATCCGGTGCGTTTGGGCGGTGGTGTGGCTGGCGTGGCAGGGAAGCTGCTCCGCAGACAGGGAGTTGGTCCGCCAGGAAAAGGGCCGCGGGTGGGGATCGCCCTCCTGGCGGGCCAAACTGGAAAAATCGATGGAAGAGGCCCGGAGCCTGGGCGGGGTGCCGGTTTTCATGCGGCCCATGCCAAAGCCCAGTTCTCTCAAGTGGGCCGCCAGCCCAAGCGCGGCAAATTCACCGGCCCGCCCCGCCTGAATCCTGGTGTCGCCGATATGAATGAGGCCGTTCAGGAAGGTGCCCGTGGTGATGAGCACCGCTCGGGCCCTGGTCACCAGACCCAGGGAGTCCAGCACCCCGGCCACCCGGCCGTCCTCCACCAGAAGGCGCTCCACCATGGCTTCCCGGATGGTAAGATGGGGGACCTGCTCCAGATGGGCCTTCATGGCCAGCCGGTAGGCCTGCTTGTCGCACTGGACCCAGGTGCCCCGCACCGCCGGGCCCTTGGAAAGATTCAGGGTGCGGAACTGGACCCCGGTCGAATCGGCGAGATAGCCCATGATGCCGCCCAGGGCGTCGATCTCCTTGACCAGGTGTCCCTTGGCCAGTCCGCCCACCGCCGGGTTGCAGGCCATGGCCGCCATGGTGTCCAGATTGAGGTTCAGGAGCAGCACCTTGAGCCCCAGGCGGGCCGCGGCCAAAGCCCCTTCGCAGCCGGCGTGGCCGGCCCCCACCACAATCAGGTCAAATTCTTGGGGATAAAAGGCCATGACAGGCAATTCTCAGGTTGGTCGAGTTTTTGTAACTTATTGTGAATATTAAGATAAAGGCGGCGGCAATCCTGAAGTGGAGTCAAACCGGGGTTTCATCCGCTTCAAGATGATTCACGCCAGGATGGCCTCTCGACCTATATACTCCTGGAGCAAAGCGACCCCGGTGAATTCACCAGGGATCAGCAAAACGCTTTCAACCTCGAAATCGTCCGGCGAAGCCCCTGACCGGATTCACCGGTCCCATTCGACCTCCCGCACCAATTCGATGAATTCCGGGGATTCCCCGTATTCTTTCAGGGCCTCCTGGTAATCCAGCCACCGCTGCCATAAATCGAGCCAGGCCCGATTGTGCCAGTAATAGGGGCTTTCGCCCCCCTCGGCCTTAAGACGCATAAACTCGTCGTATTCCTCCTGGCAGCTTTCGCAAAAGCGGAAATGGCCCTGATAGCGCTTGTACATCTTGGTGGTGTCGAACTGTACGCCGCACTTGTGGCAGCGGGCCAGACAGCGGGTACATTGCAGAATCTTGCGCACCGCGTCCAGCTTTTTCGATTTTTCCACCTTGCGCTTTTTCTTCTGCTCCAGCTTCAAACGGTCTTCTATATCGATAATTTTAGACATGTCTACCTCAAAGGTCTGGAAAGAGCCTGACGGCAGGTCAGCTATGTTCTTCTAATACTTTAAGATAACAGCCCCGGGAAGGCGGGTCAATAGCAGGCCGGCGGCGCCGGAGTTTTATTGTGTCTCCGAATCAGGCTCCAGGGATTCCGGATCCAGGTTAAACAGGCGGCGCACCAGGGCGAGCTCGGCCTGGCCCCGCTTGCGGTGGTGATTGCCCTTGAGAAAGACGATGGGATCGTGCAGGAGTTTGTTGGTAATGGACTCGGTCAGGACTTCCAGGGCCTGCTCCTGTTCGTGGGTGAGGGGTCCCAGGTGGCCCAGGGTCTTTTTGAGTTCAGCCTGGCAAATGGTCTGGGCCTTCTGCCGGAGGGAAATGATGGTGGGATAGACTTCCAGGGTTTGGAGCCAGTCCATGAACTTGAGGGTTTCGGTGACCACCAGCCGTTCCGCCTGAGTGGCGGCCGCCTGGCGGCGTTCCCGGTTTTCCTCCACCACATCTTTCAGGTCGTCGATGTTGTAGAGATACACGTTGTCCAGGTCGTTGATTTTGGGGTCCAGGTCCCGGGGCACGCCGATGTCGATCATGAACAGGGGCCGCTGGCGGCGGCGGCGCATGGCGGTTTTCACCTGCTCCCGGCTGAGCAGATAGCCCTCCGAACCCGTGGAACTCAACAGGACGTCGGCCGCGAGGAGCTGGTCCTCCAACTCCTCCAGGGATACGGCCTGGCCGCCGAAGCGCTGGGCCAGGCGCAGACCCCTCTCCAGGGTACGGTTGGCTATGACGATTCGCTCAACCCCCTGGGCCTTCAGATGCTCCAGGGCCAGTTCGGCCATTTCCCCGGCCCCCAGCAGCAGCACGTTTTTGCCTTTCAGGTCGCCGAAGATTTTTTTGCCCAGGGACACCGCGGCATAGCTGACGTTCACCGCGTGGTCGCCGATGCCCGTTTCCGTGCGCACCCGTTTGGCCACCGAAAAAGTCTTGTGTAAGAGGCGGTTGAGAATAGCCCCGGTGGCCTTGTGCCTGGTGGCCTGCCGGTAGGCCTCCTTCACCTGTCCCAGAATCTGGGGCTCCCCCACCACCAGGGCATCGAGGCTGGCGGCCACCCGGAAGAGATGGCGCACCGCTTCTTCATCCTGGTAAAAATACAGGGAATTGGCCAGTCCCGCGGGCGTCACCTCGGGATGGCGGGCAAAAAAAGAGGTGAACAGGCCCGGCAACACCTCCACGGCTTCGGTGACGCACAGCACCTCCACCCGGTTGCAGGTGGTGTAATAAAAGGCTTCCCGGATCTCGGGATAGGACAGGAGCAGGGGATAGCTCTGGTCCGCCTCGGGCAAAAGGGCGCAGAGCTTCTCCCGGAGGTCCACCTCCGCGGTTTGATGATTGACGCCGGCCAAAAGAAGATTCATGGCTGTCCGCTGAAGTTGGCAAAGCTGTGGTAGCCCGCGAACCACAGGCTGGCGCCGACAAAGGTGATAATGAGCACTCCGAAGCCGCACAAGGCCAGGAGGGCCGCCCGCCGCCCCCGCCAGCCCACGGTCAGGCGTTCATGCAGGAGAACCGCATAAATCAGCCAGGCGATGAGGGTTAAAATTTCCTTGGGGTCAAAGCTGAAAAAGCTCCCCAGGGTGTACTGGGCATAAAGGGAGCCGACGATAATGCCGGCCGTGAGCAAGGGAAAGCCCAGGGTGAGGCACCAGTAATTGAGCGCGTCCAATTGCTGCAAAGACGGCAGGCGCCGGTAGAAAAAACCGAATTTCTTGCCCTTGATCTGACGTTCCTGGATCAGGTAGAAAAGGCCGCCCAGACCGGCCAGGGTGAGCGCGGCGATGCCCATGAAGGACAGGCCCACATGCAGATGCACCCAGAAGCTTTGCAACAGAGGCGACACGGTGCTTTTGCCCCCCGGCAGGATCAGGCCGCCGGACACCATGAGGGCTGCCAGGGGCGCGGCCAGGGCTCCCAGGACCCGGATGGGAAAGCGCCACAGGAGAAAAAGAAACGCGGCCACCAGGGTCCAGGAAAAAACCAGCAGCGACTCCCCGAGGGTGGCCACCGGCAGGCGGCCCAGGGTCCAGGTGGCCAGGACCAGGGCCAGAGAATGGCAGGCCAGGCCCAGCCCCAGCACCCAGGCGCCCCAGCGGCAGAAGGAGTCCCGCTGCACCAGGAAATAGGCGATGAACAGGGCGCTGGCGCCGTAATAAGCCAGAAGGGTTAACGAGAGAAAGATTGGGGCCATAGGTTGCTCGGTTTGATCATTACTTTTCTGTCACGAAAAGTTCTCTTAGACGGCCATATTTGGGTGGGGCGGCCGTCCTGGCCGCCCATGGTCTTGGCGGGCGCAGAGGCCCGCCCCACCTAAATTTCCAGCTATGTAGGATGGGCATTGCCCACCAAATTTTTTTGACACAAAACCCGTTTTCTGTCCTGACAATTTTTATTAACGAAAAATTTTAGTTTATAGGGCGGCCTGTGGCCGCCGGAATTGGCGTGCACGGCACGCCCTATGATTGGCGCAGGCTTAGCCTCGCGGCTACAACTTCAGGTTTGGTTGGCATGCACGGCATGCCTCATGCTCACATCTGGCCCTGATTCTAACCTTCAGGGTGCACAGGTGAGGACACCTGTGCTACCGGGCTTTTTGTGATTTGAGAGAACCG
>CAZLRL010000032.1:0-12683 GCA_964561645.1 uncultured Desulfobacterales bacterium | reverse complement strand
CTCACCCGAGCGCCGCGCAGATTGTGGATCGTATTGACAACCTGTATCGCGGTGCCACCAGCCAGGGCCGCATTGCCATGCGTATTTCCACCCAGCACTGGTACAGGTCATTGTCCCTGGAATTCTGGTCCAAGGGCCCGAACCTGATGCTGATCAAGGTCCGGGAACCCCAAAAAGAGCGCGGCATCTCCCTTCTGCGCCGGGGTTCTCAGGTGTGGAATTACCTTCCCAAGGTGAAACGCATGGTGCGCCTGCCTTTATCCATGTTGTCCACCTCCTGCCTGGGGTCCCATTTTACCTATGAAGACCTGGTAAAGGCGCGGTCCATAAGTACTGACTACAACTGTAACATATCTTTTAGCGGCCTTCGAGCCGGGCAAGAGGTAGTGGAGGTGACCTGCCTTCCCAAGCCCGGCGCCCCGGTGGTCTGGGGGAAGATCACCGTCCTGGTTCACGGCGCCGACTATCTGCCCCGGACAGTGCGCTATTATGATGAAGACCTCCGGCTGGTCCGGGTAATGACTTTCGGGGCAGTGAAAAATCTGGGGGGGCGGCGCCTGCCCAGCCGCCTGGAGATGGTCCCCCAGGACAAACCCGGGGAGAGAACTGTGCTGGTCTATGAGGAAATCACCTTTGACCGGCCTCTGAGCGATCAGCTCTTCTCTCCGGCGGCCCTCCAGCAGGAGTGAGGAAGACGGGGTGAGTTTTTGGGCGCCAGCCTGGCGCAATCTCTGGCGCAACCGCCGGCGCACCGCCATCACCCTGGCGGCCTTAGCCCTCAATACCGCAATACTCATTATCACCAACGGCCTCCTCCAAGGTTTTGCGGCCCAGATGCAATATAATCTCACCCAGGTGTACCTGGGGGAAGTGCAGGCGCATGCTCCCGGTTTTCTGGGCGACCGGGCCTTGTATCAAGTCCTGCCTGAAGCGGAGGCCATGCTGGCTGCGGCTCCCCGCTTAAAGGTTGCGGCGGTCCCCCGGGTTTACGGCTACGGTCTGGCCAATCTGGGGTCCAAGTCCGCGGGAGTGCTGTTCTGGGGGGTGGAACCCGGCATATCGCAGGACACGTTTCAAATGGCGGATCGGCTTCAGTCCGGCACCTGGCTGGCTGCGGCTCCCCGCCATGGGGTGATTCTCGGGAGACGCCTGGCCCACTCCCTGAAGGCCAAGGTCGGGTCGGAGATTACTGTGGTGGTCCAGGCAGCCGACGGTTCCCTGGGGAACGATATCTTTACGGTGGTGGGCATCCTCAGGGGGGTGAACAACGCAGTGGACCGAGGCGCCGCTATCCTTCACCACCGTGACTTCCGGGAGCTTTTTGTTCTGCCCCAGGGCTGGCACGAACTGGCCCTTAATTCTCGAGGGCAACTACCCTTATCAGTCCTGGCTGAAACTCTCCAGCGGTTGGTCCCCGGGGCGGAAGTCAAAACCTGGCAGGAGCTGCTCCCCGGACTGGCTGACCTCTTTTGGGTGGTCAACGCGGTGATGCTTATCATCTGGGGCGCTTTCATCCTGGCCGCCGGCCTGGGCGTCCTGAATACCATGCTCATGGCCACCTACGAGCGCAAACATGAATTTGGCCTCTTATTAGCCCTGGGCACCCCCCCCTGGCGTCTGGTGCGGAACGTGGCCGGGGAGGCCGCGCTCCTGGCCCTGGTGGCCACGACCCTGGGAGCCCTGGGAGGCATAGCCACCTCCTGGTACCTCAAGCAGGTGGGGCTGGACACCCGCTGGTTCGCAGGGGAGTTCTCGGTGGCCGGGCTTGTCTACGATCCGGTGTGGCGTGCCGCGCTCACCTTGCCGGGGGTGTTGGTGCCGGTGGGTCTTATGTTCCTGGTGTGTGTCCTGTCAGCTCTCTATCCCGCGGTCCAGGCCGCCCGGCTCGACCCGGTGAAGACTTTGTACCATGCGTAAGGGCTGGCGGACCACCGGCTTACTGGTGCTGCGCCTGGCCTGGCGCTCCCTCTGGCGTCACCGGCGCCGCACCCTGATAAACATTTCCTCTATCGGCCTGGGCTTAACTGTGGCCCTGGTGATTATCAGCCTGACTGCCGGGGTGTATCATCAGATCATCGAGGACGGGGTCAGGATGCAGGCCGGCCACCTTACTCTGGAACACTCCGCTTACCGACAGGCCCCTGCAGTGGACCTTTTTCTGTGCGACATCGGCCCGCTGCGTCGTCATCTGGAGCAGTCGCCCCAAGTGAGCTACCTTAAACCCCTCATCCTGGGGCAGGGGGTGGCCAAATCCGGGAGAGGAGCGGTGGGGGTGATGGTGATGGGGGTCGTCCCGGAGGTGGAACAGCGCGTTTCCCCATTGGCGCAGCGCCTGGTGACCGGCACCTACCTAAAGGAGGGCGAGGGCGCCTGGGTGGTTCTGGGCAGTCACCTGGCCCGGACTCTTAAGGTCCGTCCCGGCCAGAAAGTTATCATCACCACCAATAACGCGGCCGGGGAACTGCTGGAAGAACTCTTCCGGGTGAAAGGGGTGTTTCACACCGGGGCCGCAGAATTAGACGGCTACCTCCTGCAGATTCCTTTGAGCCAGGCCCGCCGCCTTTTTGGTCTGGGCTCCGACTGCGTCACCCAACTGGGGGTGATCCTGACCGGCGGGGAACATCAGGCGGCGCTCCGCCGGGACCTCGAGTCCCGCTCGGCCGGCAAGAACCGGGCGGTGCGCGGCTGGCAGGAAATCAATCCTGATTTGGCCGCGCATGTGCGCCTGGACCGGGCCGCCAACTGGGTATTCCAGGGTCTGCTTTTAGCCATCATTCTGTTCACCATTCTCAACACGCTCCTCATGTCCTGTATGGAACGGGAGAAGGAATTTGCCATGCTCCTGGCTCTGGGCACCCCGCCGGCACTCCTGAAAGTGCAACTGTTGCTGGAAACGGTGCTCCTGGGTTTTATGGGCTGCACTCTGGGAGCCCTGTTAGGGGGCGGCCTGGCTCTGGCCCTGCAAAACTGGGGAGTGGATCTGTCTACCTTCCTCGCCCGAGGCGGATCCTATTCCGGCTTCGCGGTGTCCACCCATATATATGCACGGCTTAGCCCTGCCTTATTTTGGGGAATTCTGGCTCTTTTTCAGGGAGCTGTGATGGTGCTGGGTTTTTGGCCCTGGCGCCGGGTGAGCCGCATCCAGATGGTGGAGCTGTTGCGCTAGGGTTTGCAAGGAGAATAGCATGACCTCGCTGGTGGAAGTGAAGCAGGTAATCAAAAACTACGGCCACGAGGCTAACCTCACCCCGGCTCTCCGGGGGTTGGACCTCAGGCTGCGGGCCGGGGAATTCACCGCCATGGCGGGCCCCTCGGGTTCAGGCAAGACCACCCTGCTGAACCTCATCGGCGGTCTGGACCGCCCCGACAGCGGGGAGGTCTTCCTGGAGGGGGAAGAGATCAGCCATCTCCCGGGCAGCCAGTTAAGTCAGCTGCGGCGGGACCGCATCGGTTTTATCTTTCAGGCCTTTAACCTTATTCCGGTCCTCACCGCCATGGAAAATGCCGAATATATTCTGCTGCTGCAAGGTTACTCCAGGGAGGCACGCCATGAACTGGTCAGACACGTTTTCCAGGAAATCGGCATGGAAGGTTTGGAAAACCGTTTTCCCCGGGAACTGTCCGGCGGCCAGCAGCAGCGGGTGGCGGTAGCCCGGGCCATCGCGCCGGAACCCGCTCTGGTCCTGGCTGATGAACCCACTGCCAACCTGGATTCCCAAACCGGCGGCGCCCTTCTGGACCTGTTGCGCCGCTTGAACGAGGAGAAAGGCATCACCTTCCTGTTTTCCACTCATGATCCAATGGTGATGGCCAAGGCCAAAAGGCTGATACACCTTAAGGACGGACGCCTCTTTGATGATACGGAGGCAACCCCGGCTCCCCAACCGGTCCAGGAATGAGTGTGGCAGTCCTGGCTTCTGGATAACTTCTTTCCTACAGCTTCCGGGCGATGTTCCGGGCGGCCAGGTTGAAATAAGTCACATAGCTTAGGGGCACATACCGTCCGCTTTCCCACCATCGCCATAAGGCCTTTCCCAGCCGGCGGCCGATTTCCTGGCCGGAATAGAATCGCTGAATAATCCGATGGGTATGGTCGATCAGGTCCTCCTGCGACATAAGGATAGGTTTGTATACCGAGTGCTCGAGGTCGTAATACTGCCAGCGTTTCTCCACCAACCGGCCTTCTGCCACCAGCCGCTGATACAGAGCCGTACCGGGGAAGGGAGTAAGAAGATTGAAGGTCGCCAAATCCAACCCCAAGGATTGGGCCTGCTGAAAGGTAGCCTCCAGAGACGCCGGTGTATCGTCATCAAATCCGAACATATATGAACCCCATACGAAAATATTGTGGCGGTGCAGCCGGGAAATGACCTCCTTGACCTTGGCTTCCTCCGGATAGCTCTTGTGGTAGCGGTCGATGTGAGCCGGCTTTACGGACTCAAGGCCCACGGTGGCCAGAACCCCGCCGGATGCGGCCATCAGCTTCACCAACTCCGGATCGTCCAGGGAGCGGATATTGGCCTGGGCTGCCCAGATTATGTTCAGGGGCATCAACCTGGTGAAGAGGGTGTCGGCATAATCCCGGTTAATGGCCAGGTTGTCGTCTTTGAAAACCACCAGCCGGGTTTGTTGTGCTTCCAGGGCCAGGGCCTCCTCCAACTCTTGAATGACCAGGTCCAGCGGCCGGCAGCGCACTCGGGTGCCGAAGAAACTGGACACCGCACAGAAGTCGCAGCCAAAGGGACACCCCCGGGTGGCCATGAGGGAAATGTTAGATAACTTCCAGGGTCGCTGGGCCAGCCGTCGGTTGGGGATGGGGATCGAGTCCGCAGGGACGGGTTGGGAGGCCACATAGCGGGGCTGCACGGTTCCGGCCAGGTAGTCCGCCAGAAAGCGGGGCCAGGTGGCTTCACCTTCGCCCACGATAACCACGTCGGCATGCTGGGCGGCCTCCTCGGGACAAACGCTGGCATGCACCCCACCCATGACCACCAGCTTGCCCCGCTGCCGGAATCGGTCCGCCACTGCATAAGCCCGGGGAGCGCTCGGGGTGAGAAAGGAAATGGCCACCAGGTCGGCGTCGCGCTCGTAGTCCACCTGCTCCCCCCAATATTCGTTGATGAACTCCGTGGTAAAATAAGCCTCGGGAGTAAGGGCTCCCAGGATGGGGATGCTCAGGGGGTAAAAGGAAAAGGTCCGGGGAGCCCAGCGGCGCATCTGCATGGCCTCACTCACCCCCTGGTATTGTGGCAGAACGAAGAGGACTTTAACTTTGCCGTCGGAAGTCATGGGGATTATCCGCTTTCCTTACGCAGGCTCCGCTTCCGGGAATCTCTTTCAAGGCCTTTTGGCCAACAGGGTTTTCCCTACCAGATTGAAGAAAAAGACATACCGCAGCGGGACATAGCGGCCACTCTGAATAACCCGCCACATGGCCTGGCCGAGTCGTTTACAGATGGCCGATCCCTGATAAAACCGCCCCAAGGTTTCGGCATGAAGTTTTTCCAGGACCGGCGCGGTTATATTCCGGGGCTCAAACACCAGATGTTCAAAATCATAATATTGCCATTGTTGGTTAATGATGCGGTTATCCTGGCGCATTTTTTCATACAATTCTGAACCTGGGAAGGGTGTCAAAATGGCAATGGTAAAAAAATCGATTCCTAAGTACAGAGCTTGCCGGTACATCTTATCAATTGATTCTGGAGTATCCTCATCGAAGCCGATAATATAAGAGCCCCAGATGTAGATGTTGTGCTTATGGAGTAGTGAAATAATTTCTTTCATCTTATCCAGATCTTCAAAAGTCTTGCCGAAGCGCGCCATATGACAGGGGTGCACCGTCTCCAGACCCACGGCAAGCATCATGCATCCGGATTTCCTCATCACCGTGATCAATTCCGGGTCATCCAGCGACCGCAGGTCAGACTGGGCCAACCACCGGACGTTCAACGGGATCAAGTTCTCCAGAAGTTCATGCGCATATTCTTTGTTGACGGCGATATTGTCATCCTTAAAGGCCAGTAATCGTACCCCGTGGTTTTCCAGGGCCAGGGCCTCCTGGATCTCGGCCATCACCTGGGGGACCGGGCGACAGCGAACCTTGCGGCCAAAGAAGCTGGTCACCGAGCAAAAATCACAGCCATAGGGACAGCCCCGGGAGGCGATGAGGGAAATTTTCGACAACCGCCGGTTTCTCTTCGTTACGGTCCGGTCCGGGATGGGGATGAGCTCCGGGGGCACGGGGCGGGAAGCCCGATAAAGGGGTTGAACCCGACCGGTCAGAAAATCCTGGAGGAATTGGGGCCAGGTCTCTTCCGCCTCACCCACGAACACCGCGTCGGCATGCTGGGCCGCCTCCGTGGCACAGGCGCTGGCATGTAATCCTCCCATGACCACCAGCTTGCCCCGGGCCCTGAACCGGTCGGCAATGTCGTAAGCCCGGGGGGCATTGCAGGTCATAAAGGAGAGGGCCACAATGTCTGCGTCATCCTGATAGTCAGGACGCTCTTGCCAGTATTCATTGACCAGCTTCACCGAGAAATCAGCCCGGGGGGTGAGAGCCGCCAACACTCCTACGCCCAGAGGATAATGACTGGAAAGACGCCTACCCAGAAGGCCCAGGGACGAGGCCATAAATCTGCTCGTCCCCTGGCTGTAAGGGGTGACAAACAGAATTTTGGCCTTGGAACCGGTTTTGGACATAATTAGGGGCAACGGCTTTGACTTCAGGAAAACGGCGACCGGTGATGGCTGCCCGGAGGCGCCAGGGCCGGTCGACACGGCAGGGTTCGGCGATGGTTACGGGAAAATCCCCATTTATCTTACGGGAAAAAGCCAGAAAAGCAAGGAAGGCACGGTAAACCCCACCAAGGCTCCCACCAGCACCTCGAGGGGAGTGTGAGCCCTAAGAACCAGCCGGGAGGCACAGATCCCCAGCATCAGTGGCAAAAGGACCCAGCCCCACACGTCGGTAAAGAAAAAAGCTACCGCCACAAAGGCGGCGCTGGCCATGGCGTGGCCGCTCACCTTGAGCCAGACTAGCATGAGGGAACCCACCAGGACCATGCCCAGAAGGGCCAGATAAAAAATCAGCAAGCTCCGGTCGTGGGAAAACCACAAAATGGCCAGCACAGGAAGCACCAGGCCCGCGACTATGGGACCAATAACCCAGAAGGAGAGGCGTCCGGACCGACTTCCCAGGGCCGACTCCGAGAGTGCGCCTTGCCGTATCAGGAGATAGTGGCTGATTTTCGGGGGGCCGAGAGTGAGGAGGGTAAGGCCCAGCACCAGCCCCAGGCCGCGCCAACTCAGCGCGCCCCGGTCCACCACCAACCACAGGGCCAGGGGAAAGAGATAATCCGGTCCCAGGTAGCGATCTGCTAGGCGCCGCCAGTCAAGGCGCCTGTGGGGCAAATCCATGTTTCTCATACAATTCGAGGGTTTCGAAACCATCGCTATATCCACCAGCCGTCACGTGGGGACGAACCTGGCCGTCATTTTCCGAAAAGTCCTTGCACACCGGTACTGGTAATACCTGAGAGGCAAGGTGACGGCAGGGTTTTGGGCCAGCAAATCGTTGAGCCGACTGTATATCGGCCTTATTCGGTGCGGGTCGCTGATAGTATACAGAAGCGCCTGCACCGTTTGGGAACCTTTAAGCAGCCGGGCGGCCTCAGACGGCCGGTGCAGCCAGGCTTGCTGGAAGGCCCGGCGGGTGGCCAATTCCTGGGTGAGGGCCTCGGGACTTTGGGCCGCAATCCACCTGAGGATAATCTGGGGGAGGGCGCCAAGGCCATTGCTATGGGGAAGGTCAGGATCAGTCTGGGAAAAATCCTGGGACTCCAACGCCAGGAGAAGATAGGCCGGTCCTCCCAGAATTCCCTCCCCGCAGTCGCTGTCCACATCCAGGAGATCATCCAGGAGCTGGCGGTGGAGATACAGGGCGTTCACCAACCGGAGCCCCTGTTCCAGGACCTCTCGCCGTCTGTCCTGCTCTTTCGAGGTGCTCAGCAAAGCCAACGGCGCGAACAGGACGTTGGTAAATTTGGCGTCCAGAACCCTGTCGTGATACCACTCCCACCGGGGCCGGGCCTCGACAGTACACTGCTCCAGGCTGGCCCACTGGCCCTGCAGGAGGATCAGCACCCTCTCAGTAAATAAAGCAAAAGATCTTAAAGCACCCTCACTATTATGGTGAAAGGCCAAGCAGGAAGCCACCTGCTGGCCGAACAGCCGGGCCAGGCGCAAGGCTGCGCCCCCCAGGGGTGAACGTGGCGCCTCCCGGCCGCCGACGGTCAGGAGCCAGGGGCTGTGGAAATGACGGCTCACCAAGTCTGCCGACATTTCTTGGACTTCGCTGTGACCCTCGAACACCGGCTGAAAGATCTCGACCAGGCACTGTCGCAAGAATTCCCGGCTGGCCTCCGGCCCCAATTCCTGCTGGTCTGAGGCGGCATCCGCCAGGATCAGATGGTTGGCCCACAAGGAAAACAACCGGGCGTAACCCAGACGGTGAGGCCACCGCGGCCTGGGGCCATGAAGATATTTGCCAGCCAGCAAAGCCGCCAGGCCCCCGGCTAAAAACATCTGCGGCAAGCGTAATTGCTTTTCAAGCTCATGGAGGTTCGGAAGGCGGCGGCGATATTCTTGCTTTTTGAGGGAATGGTAGTGCCAGAGAATCAGAGCGGCAGGAAGCAGTTCACCCGCCATCTGTCGGAGAGGCAGTCTCTGTGGGGTAAAGGGATCACGGGGGAAAAAAAGAGCAGTCATCCTCAAGTCAGGGTGATGATCTGGTGGTCAGAGGCTTCCAGGTAAGACCGTGCCCCAAATTTCCTCCACCCAGACAATGACGGGCCTGACGGGATTTAGGCGGGAATTGTACTCTAACAGGGTGAATCTCATCAGGTTTCATCATGGTGCAAGTTACCATGTTTTCGACAGGTCGTAAAGGGAGGGCGGCAGAGGGTTGATGCTACGACTCCGCTAATTTTGGGGCCGCCATTTAGGCCGGCCTATACAGAACAATCTTCATTACTTGAAATCTAACGGCCCTTCTTTTTAAAGATATCGAGAGGCTTATACAGAGTAATGACCGGGGTGTAATTAAGCTTACCCGTCCGGCAATGCTCTGGGCTAAAGCAATATCGAAAGTACCACCCCCCAAGTCGTAAATTAAGAATGTTCCATCGAATTTTCTGGCTCGCATTGCACTCATCACTGCGGCTACCGGTTCTTGCATTAGGGCTACTTTACCGATGTCGGCCATCTTGGCAGACTCTAAGGTTGCATCACGTTGCATCTGATTGAATGCAGCCGGCACTGTTATGACTGTCCCGGTTTCAGGGTCATTTCTGACCTCTTCAGGCAGGTAACCGAAAATTACCTTCAAAATTTCCGCACTGCATTCTTCTGGGGTCAGTATTAGGTTTAGTGCTGGTATCTTTATGCTCGTGCTAGTTCCCATAAATCGCTCGAATAAGATCGCAGTATTTTCAGGTTCTCGAGCTGCCATGTTATAGGCCCTGACGCCATAATAACGACTTCGCCTGCCGAAATAGATGGCTGAAGGCGTAACGGAGTATTGTTCAGGACTCTTGTAATGCTTCAGATTTTCACCGTCATAAGAACAAATCGCACTATTAGTAGTGCCTAAATCAATTCCTACATAATTTTTCATCGACTTACTTTCCTCAGGAGGACTGTCCCCATCTTCACGAGACCCTGATCTCCCATGATTATAGCAGTATTGATTCAAATATCTATTCTGCCACCTGCATCAAGACTTTGCATTGCTCGCATGAGGACTTTGGATAACCGCCAGCCTTCCATAGCCAATGAAAGTAGGGCCTGCTTGGCAGATTCCGCTTCGTTTTTAACATTATTGGAGAGATCGGGAATCCTTTTGCCCAGAACTTTTTGTGAAACAAGGACCTCATTGACGTAAGGGACCTTTAAGTATATATGCTACTTAGGATTTTTGCGGCTCAGCAGAGCACCCAAACGGAAAACCGTCACGTCGAAAACGCCGGCAGAGGGTAAATTGTCTGGTGGTTTTGGCAAAACCTGCCCAAGGGTAAATCTGAACCGTATAAAGCCTGGTGGCGAGCTTATGGACATCCATACACCCAGCTTTTTATGGAAATCCGTGTAGACCTGGAAAATCCCAAGAGAAAAATACAGCCACGCTAGGTTTCGAAATCGAGATGCAGCTAATTGACGAAGATTTAATCTTAAGCGCCTCGGATCTCACCAATTTTTTGGCCTGCGAGCACCTCCTCCGTTTGGAGCTTGAAGCGGTACAAGGGATGCGCGCCCATCCCGAAATCAGCCTGAAAGGGTGCTGAAAGCCCTGAAAAAAAGAGAGACAGAATCAGCTCTATCACACCCCTGAGGCAAAGGATGAAACATGCGCTTTATTCACACGGCCGACTGGCATCTGGGGCGGATCTTCCACGGCGTCTATCTCACGGAGGATCAGGCCCACGTCCTAGGGCAGCTGATCGACCTGGTCAAGGAAACCCGGGCTGAAGCCCTCCTGATTTCGGGGGATATTTACGACCGCGCCGTGCCGCCGCCCGAGGCCATCAACTTACTGGACGACGTGATCTCCCGCCTAGTCCTGGGGCTGAAAATCCCGGTTGTAGTCATAGCCGGCAACCATGACAGTCCGAGCCGGCTGGGCTTTGCTTCCCGTCTGCTGGCCGCCCAAAATCTCCATGTCATCGGTCTGCTCTCTCCTCATCCCGAGCCCATAATCCTGGAAGATCGGCATGGTCCGATCCAGGTCTATGCCTTTCCCTATGCCGAGCCGGCCGTGGCCCGGGAGTCCCTGCAGGCTGACAACCTCCATGACCACCAGAGCACCATGCGTTATTGTTGTGACCTGGTGAGAGGGAGTCGATCTTCGGGGATACGGCAGATACTCCTGGCCCATGCCTTTGTGAGCGGCGGTGAGGAAAGCGAGTCGGAGCGCCCCCTGTCGGTGGGAGGGGCGGGGTGCGTGGAAGCCCGTTGTTTTGAAGGCTTTCACTATATGGCTCTGGGGCATCTGCACCGCGCCCAGTCCATCGGTCCGGGACATATCCATTACGCCGGTTCACTCCTGAAGTACTCCTTTTCCGAGGCTTCCCACACCAAGTCCGTCACCCTGGTGGAGATGGACGGGGCCGGGGTCCGGAAGGTGGAGCGGCTTCCCCTGACCCCGCGCTGCGACGTCCGCTGTATCGCCGGAACCTTGCAGGAAATATTGGGGACGGAGCCGGACCCGGAGCGGAGCCGGGATTTCCTGAAGGTAACCCTGCTCGACCGGGAACCCGTTCTGGATGCCATGGGAAAGCTCCGTCTGCTCTACCCCAACGTCCTCCAGATAGAACGCCCCCACCTGTTCGAGGCCGGGGAAATTCGGGGAAGCGCCGGTGATCATCGCCACCTGAGCGACATTGAACTTTTCAAGGCCTTCTTTCACCAGGTCACCGGCCAGGAGATGACTCCGGAGCAAACCGAGGCTTATGCCGGCATCGTCGAGCAACTGCGGCAACGGGAGCGGGAGGCCGGTCCATGAAGCCGCTGAAAGTGACCCTTAAGGCCTTCGGGCCCTATGCCGGGGAAGAGGTCCTTGATTTCCGGGAGCTTGAAGACCGCTCCTTTTTCCTGATCCACGGCCCCACCGGCTCGGGAAAGACCTCGATTCTGGACGGCATCTGCTTTGCCCTGTATGGGGAGACCTCCGGCCATGAGCGGGACGGCAGATTCATGCGCAGCCATCACTCGGGGCCGGAGGTGCCGACCGAGGTGGTCCTGGATTTCAGCATCGGAGAAGAAATCTACCGGGTCACCCGGAGTCCTGAGCAGGAGCGTCCGTACAGAAGAGGCACCGGGATCACCAGAGAAAAACCTAAGGCCACCCTCTGGAGACGGACCGGCCTGGCCGATGACTTGCAGGAAGGGACGGTGCTGGCCGATCGATGGAGCCGGGTCACCGAAGCGGTCGAAGACCTTCTGGGGTTTCAGAGCGACCAGTTCAGGCAGGTGGTGATGCTTCCCCAGGGTCAGTTCCGCCGCTTCCTCCTGGCCGACTCCCGGGAACGGCAGGAAATCCTGGAAGTCCTCTTTCAAACCGAAATATACCGGCGCATCGAAGAGGCTCTGAAGCAGTCGGCCAAAGAGATTCAGGACCGGCTGCGGGAACAGGAGAGCCAGAAGAAATTTCTCCTTGATCAGGCCAAGGCGGAGTCAGAAGAGGAACTGCGGCAAAACCTTCAGGCTGTCGTTTCCAAGCAAGAAGACCTCAGCCGGGAATTGGCGGCATTTCAGGCTCAGGAGACCCAGGCTCAGGAGGAACTCGAGCAAGGCCGCCAGATCCTGGCCAAAATAACGGCAAGAGAGCAGGCCCTTGCCGCCCTGGCCGAGCTCGAGGCCAAAAAGGACGAGATCGAGGCCAAGCAAATCAGGCTGGAGCGGGCCCTGAAAGCGGCGGCGTTGCGGGATCTGGAGGCCCATCTTCGGGATCGCGAAAGTGAACTGAACCAAGCGGCGGGAAAACAACAGCAGGCCGCCGAGGATCTGGAGAGGGCCAAAGCGGACCGGCAAAAAGCCGAGGAAGAACTGGAGAAGGAAAAAAAGCGAGACCAGGAACGGGAGGAGCTCCGCCGGAGCCTGGAGAACCTGAAAGAGCTGTTGAC
>CAZLRL010000031.1:8584-12777 GCA_964561645.1 uncultured Desulfobacterales bacterium | reverse complement strand
CGCACCTCGATGCCGGAAACCCCAAAGTCTTGGAGGTCCCGGGAGGAGGACGATTTCGGCGAAGATTTTTCGGCCTTGGCGGCCTCCCCGTGATGACCACCAGCCAAAATAAACACCACCGACAGCAAGGTTATTCCAGAGATCAAGAGTAAACGTTTCAAAAAATCTTCCTCTTTCAGGTAATAAGTTCACCAGAACCTATTTCAAAACCTCATATTTCGGTTCTTTTGTCATTCTGAGGGAGCGCCGCGACCTAAGAATCTAGTCTTTTCAATAGGTTATAGATCATTCGCTTCGTTCCGGATGACAGAAAAATAGGTTTTGAAATGACTTCTAGTCCCGAGGGCGGCAAAAGCCGCACCTCCTGACGGTCGCTTCTCAGGCCGCAGGCCTCTTTTTCATCAGGCAAACCCAGCATCTGGGCGGGTCGGGACGGTTGGAGCCGAAATGGCCGGAAACCAGGGAAAGGATTTCGAAGTAGGGCTCCACGTTGTTGACCATGTCCCGGGCGGTTCGCCGGGGCGGCCCCGGACCCGGACGCTCATCATCCGCGCTTCCCGCCAGGCTCAGCCATAAGCCCTCCTCTTCCAGATGGGCCGCCACCTTTGCCGCCAGGCGTTGCCGTTCCTCATCCGTGTTCACGGTATGAAAAAACCCTCTATCAAACGCGAAGCCGAAACGCGCCCCGTCCACGTCGTGGGCCAGAAAGTCCACCACCTGAAAGGTACAGGCGACCTCGGCCTCCAGGGCTTTCGCGGTGGCCTTCTGGATGGCAATCTCCGAAACATCGATGCCCGTTACCTGGAAATTATTCTGGGCCAGCCAGATGGAGTTGTCGCCGGTGCCGCAGCCGATATCCAGGGCTTTACACGGTTCTATAGGCGCCTCCGTCACCGTCTGGATCAGATTGACATCAGGCTTGCCGATATCCCAGGGTGTATCCCCGGCTTCATATCTTTTCCGGAAACGCTCTTCGGTGGTCATTCTGGGTTTACCTCATAACGGACACATATCTGAAACTACGCCGTAACCTTTACCTTGTGGAAGGCGGAGGTGGCCCTAAGCCAGTACGCTTTCCCGCTTTGTAACCCGGGCACACTACCTCAGGTGCTGATTGGCAACGGCTTGTCGCTGTTGTAGATCGTCAGGTAGACCTTCCAGGAGCCATCCGGCTGGCGTCGAAGAATCTCGACGAACTTGCCTTGGTCGGGCCTCTTGGTGTCCTTGAATGCATAAGTAGCCACCTGATAGGCCAGATTACCCTCAGTCCCGAACTCCAACATGGGGTTGCTGATCGTTCCCCCGATGTTGTCGATCCATCCCTGGATTAATGCTTTGATCGCCTCTTTCCCCCGCACCATCGCTTGGTTAGGCGGCATCATGACAGCATCTTCCATATAGACCGTGGCGCAACCCGCGGTGTCGCCCTCGTCATAGGCCTTTTTTAACGCCGTGTTTTTGTTTTCGATCGCTTTTTTCACCTCGATGTCGGCCATGTTGGCCTCCTTTAATCAGATTTTGATACGGTTTATCCTGCTTCTTCAGATTACTAATCTGGCTCATCGCCTGTCCTCAAGCTAGCCCGTGGGCAGTTCGTCTCTCAATCCAGACTTTTGACGATATCCTCCAGATGCTTCACAACCTCCCGGCTGACTCCGAGAATGGCCAGATAAACGGACCAGGCATCGGGCTGGCCCGGGGTATCCATCATCCCGGTCTCGTGGGCCGTCCCCGACTGAAACGAACTGCCCGCGAGTTCCTGAGTCTCCTCCAAGACATAAGCCTTGAGTGCGGCATCGTTTATCTGGAAGATATCCACCAGGATCTGCAAAAAACCCCCCAGTTTGGAAAAAACGTTATTAATGGCAAAAACGTCCTTGTCGGAGAGGATGACCCCCTTATTGGCCTTATACCGCAGATGCTCCTCCAGACCGGCCACCTCGTGGGCCATTAATTCCAGCTCGGTGAGGACTTTCTCGAATTTGAGCAGGTAAGCCTTATCGTCCGCCGACGCCTTTCTCAGGTCCTTGGTCACTTTTTCAAACCAGGGATCTATGTCCAGGGTGAAGGTTTTATGCAACCTGGCCATTTCCTCTAATTGCGCCTGACTGTGGCGGTTGAACGCGTGCCGCGCCGCGGCGAGCATGAGCCGCACCTGGTCGACAAGGGGACAGAGCGCCTTGAGCCGGTCGTGAAAGATCTTCTCCCTTTGTTCCTCTGCCATTGATGTTCTCCTGATCCTGAGCCTGGCGGTGGTTGCGGTCTGTTTTCACCTCTCCATAAAATCACTCGCCGGTTCGCCAGGATCGTTCTCGGGGATATCGGCGCCAAGTGATTTTGGGAGAGTGTTGCGGTTAACGAAATTTTGCCCCTCCCGTCTATTAGGTAACAGGATAGTAATCGGATTCCCCAAAAACCATGCTGAGGAGGTTAAAAAATGAAAAAAATTCTGGCATTAGGCGTGCTGGCCACCTTTTTCCTGGCGCCCGCGGTCCAGGCCCAGGACTGGCACCGGGGCAGGGGAAGCGGTCGCAGTTACCAGAATCATCGACAGCACCAGCCCGCGCGGGGCCATTTTAATTACCAGCGCTCGCGGCATCACCGGCCCCAGAATTGGGGGCAGCGCCATTACCGTCAGAGCCGCCAGCACCGGCCGATGAACTGGGGCAATCGTTACTATCGGGGCAACCGCAGTTACCAGCGGCCGCGGCATTATCAGCCCTCCAGGTGGGGCCACAATAATTACCG
Organism: uncultured Desulfobacterales bacterium; assembly: GCA_964561645.1. Taxonomy (GTDB): domain Bacteria; phylum Desulfobacterota; class Desulfobaccia; order Desulfobaccales; family 0-14-0-80-60-11; genus JBGSLA01. Next base: position 10,029 of record CAZLRL010000031.1, on the reverse strand, counting down.
GCGTTGGGGAAATAATAACTATCACCGCAGCTGGAATAATTGGGGTCGGCCGTCGCGGCCGGCAAGATGGGGCTCTTCCCCGCCGAACTGGAATGGGGCTCACCGATCCAGGGGCTGGACAGGTAACGGGTACCGCAATTACCGTTCGGGCAGGAACGGCTATTACAACCACCAACTGGTTGAGATACCTTAATAAACAGGCAGGCCCTTTCTATGCCCGGACCTCTCCCGAGAGGAGGCAGGGAGAGATCGGGGTCAGAAGGATGTTTGGGCAGCTCTGGGCGCCCGGATCTTCATCGTCCAAGCATATCCGCCCCAAAGCTTGCCAATATTTTCTGTAAGGAAAAGTTTCTTCAGCGGGCATATTCCGGTGGGGCGGCCGTCCCTGGCCGCCCAGCGTTCCCACTGGCACGGAGGCCCGCCCCACCTGATTATTTTGAGAGCATCGCAGGCTCAAATGCGACCGCAATGAAAAAGGCGGCCGCACCATTCAGATGCGGCCGCCTTTGACTGGTCCGTCATCAGACCGTATTAAACCGGTTCGTACTTGAACAGCGGGCAACCCTTGCAGACATCGAGGCCCGGCCACGGTTGGCCGCCTTTACCCAGAACCGAGGGACCGCCCATTTCGGTGACCCGCTTCAGCAATTGTGCGGTGCTGTCCTTGATCTGGCTTCCCGGGACAAAGAGATTCATCATGGACATGTCGCTTTTGCCCGAAGTTTTGCTGCCCGCGCACATGGTGGTCAGGTTGGCCGTATTGTGGTTAAAAGACCACACCGACGCCGAACAGACCGCGGAGTTGGGGGTGTGGTTAAAGGTCAGACTGCTGCGTTTCGTGGCGGCCATGTAATCGTTGAGCACGTGGTAAGCCTGATAGGGCAGCAGCATAAAAAAAACCATATCCGGATCGACCCCCGATTCGTCAAACAAAGCCAGGGGCGCGGTATAGATGCCGCAGCAACTGCCCTTGGGGAGCTTGGCCTTTTCCTGGGGCGCTTGCCAGGCCAGTTCCTCGTCGCGCAGATATTTCATGTGCCGCTTGGTGTCCTTTTCCTGGTCCAATTCCCGGTAGCCGAAAACCGGTTCGGCATTTTCGCACAGCAGCCTGTCAGCCGGCATGTACATGGCCTGATGCCCGCCCCGAGCCATAGCCAACTGCTGGCAATAGGTAAGTTTGGCCTTGGCCTTGGCATTGACCTTACACTTGGAGACCTCATCTTCATTGGCGCAGAATTTGATCCCCACCGGGTCAAAATCAAGCCTGATATAATAAATGTAGGTGTCCGTGACGTCCGCATAAGTCAGCCCGTCTTTGCCCTTCCGGGCAATTTCGACCATGCTTTCCTTCAATCCCATCTTTAGTCTCCTTGTTGTTTCTCCATTTTATTCACCGCGTTCTTGGCCTTCCGGCGTTCTTCCTTTGCCGGCGAGGAGTCGCCGGC
>CAZLRL010000031.1:441-8484 GCA_964561645.1 uncultured Desulfobacterales bacterium | reverse complement strand
GAACAGGTGTCTTTTTACCTGTTTAAACAAAAAATAGCCAGCAACATAAAGAATGATGAAAATCCCGATATAACCCAGGGAGAAACCGATGACCGGCAGGGGAAACTCCACCTCCAGAAACCTTAGCTGCATCCAGGCCAGCGCGAACGGTACAGGCCAAAGACGCGCCATGGACAAGGCCATCGTGGAGAAAAAGGACATTCCGAAGGCATCGTTAGCCATTCGGTTGGCGGCTTTATAAGAAGCCTTGTCCCCGGCCTTGGCGGCTTCGATGGATAAATCCTGGTATTTCAGGCTTTCGGCGGTCAAGCCTTCCAGGCGGTTTCCCACCAGGCGGTAGCCCAATATAAGGGTGATCTCGCCTAAAATAAGGCAAAGCACCACCAGGACAAACGTGCCCAGAAAAAAACCGGCGTAGGCGTTCGCGGGGAGCCGGTAAAACCAGATCAGGTACGGGTCCAGGGCCAGCAAAAACGAAGGCATTTCCATAAACTTACCAAGAAATTCCAGGGTGGGGCCACCTCTGCCGGCCCCCCCTGATCTTACCGATTAACCGAAGGGCGGCACGATGGAGTAGCCGAAAAACCCTTTGCTGACGTAGCGCAAACCCACATAGAGGGCCAGCAGGACGAACAGCCGCTTCAACCAGATGTCGGGGATGTATTTGGAGGTATAAGGGCCGATGATGGAGCCGGTGAAAATGCCGATCAACTCAGTGCCCACCATGAGAAAATCCACCGGGATTTGTTTCACCACCATGTAGGAGAAGATGGAAGTGATCATGCTGATGAGTACCGCCAGGGCGGAGGTGCCGGCCACCAGGTACATGGGCAGCCCCACCACTGAAGTGATATAGGGCACATAAAGGAAGCCGCCGCCGACACCCAGAAAGGCCGAGATAGCCGCGATGACGAAACCGCCCAGCATAGGCAAGAGAGGATTGAAAGAAAATTCCACCCCATAAAAGGTGAACCGGACCCGGGTCAGACTGAATTGGGTGACCTTGGCGCCCATTTCCGCGGTTTCGGCCCCGGTCTTTTTCGCCCTCACCGACTCTTCAAAGGCCTTGGCCGCAGCCTTGGCCTCCTTCTTGCTGGCCTGGCCCCTTTCCGTGGTGTCATAAAAGAGCACGAAGGCAATGACAAAGACCGCGAGGCCGAAATAGCCGATATAGGAACTCAGTTGGATCTTACCGGCTGTCAGCCAGGGAATTATGAAAGCTCCAGCAATACTGCCGATGGCCAGGGATACACCCAGGGGGAGCACCAGTCGGCCCATGCGGTAATAATTGATGGATGAAATCAAGGCTGACAAACCCACCAGGTACTGGTTGGAAACCCGGATGGTATCGGTCATTAACTTGTTCATCACCGGGCTGGTGTCCTTAAACTGAGCCCCAAAGGCCCGCAGGCCGAAAACCGTGATGTGGCCCACCCCGGCCATAATACCTCCGAAAGCACCCACGGTGGAAAAAATCCAACCTACCCAGATGCCCCAAAGGATGCACCAGAGCCAGAAAGGTTGGGGCGCGCCGGGGATGCCCAGTAACCCCCTGGGGGCATCCGGGTTGATCTGCCCCGGTCCCGCGCCGGTGGGCGTCTGGTCAATGGCTTGTTGTACCTTTTGGGCTTGGGCCAGAGAGGGCTCCACCCACAACAGGGTGGCTGCCACGGCCAAAACCACCATGATGCCCAAAATTAAGAAAGTCCTTTTCCTCATGAAAACCTCCTTCGAAAAAAATGAACAATATTAAAGCTCTAAGAACAGGTATGATGCCGGTTCCTGAAGCTGGACAGCCGCCAGGGACCCGGATTAACATTTCTGATAATGGCCAGAAACTGGAAACAGGGCGTTAATCCGACCCCTTAGGGAGTATGAGTCTGCTGATTTTCCGAACGAAACCTGGTTGTTTTGGAATAGAACTTGCAAATTATGTGCCCAGAGAAAACAAGGCTAATATAATTTTATCTCATTGGAATTATTCAGAATAAACGAGAATAGTTTTTTAGTTGACGGAGGATGTTAATAGTTTACACTTACCGTATTAACATTAAATGTAAACCTTGCGTTAACATTGCACCCCGGGACCCCCGTCCCGACCGGGAAAAAAATATGCTGCCAGAGGGTTACGAAAAATTCTGGGAAGAAGTGATGGATACCATCATGGAAGGGGTGGTGGTCCTCGATCCCCGGGGGGTCATCCTCTCGGTCAATCAGGCCATGGAGGAGATCACCGGGTACCGCCAGCAGGAACTCATCGGCAAACCCTGCGCCCTGATCAAGTCCGATGCCTGTTTCGATGCCCAGCGGCCCGAGAAGCAGTGCGAGCTTTTCCATAACGGTTCCATCCGGCACTGCCGGTGCTCTTTGGCCAGAAAAGATGGCAGTCTGGCCCACGTGGTCAAAAACGCCGCCTTGTTAAAGGATAACGGCGGCCAGGTGCTGGGAGGCATTGAAACCTTCACCGACATCAGCGAAATGATGGCCAAAGAGCGGGTCATCTCCCGGTTGCGCCGGGAGTTGAGCCAGGAAGACGGCTTCCAGGGCATTTTGGGGAAAAGCCCGGTGATGTTGCAGTTGTTTTCCCTGATTGCCAGCGCCGCAGCCTCGGAGGCGCCGGTGATTATTTACGGCGAGAGCGGTACCGGCAAGGAACTGGTGGCCGGAGCCATCCACCGCCTCAGCCCCCGCAGCCAGGGGCCCTTTATCAAGGTCAACAGCGCCGCGCTGCATGAAGCCCTCCTGGAAAGCGAGTTGTTCGGCCACGTCAAAGGGGCCTTCACCGGCGCCGACCGCACCCGGCTGGGACGTTTCGAAGCCGCGCACCAGGGCGACATCTTTCTGGACGAGGTGGGGGACTTGCCCCTGTCCACCCAGGCCAAGCTCCTCCGGGTCCTGCAGGAAAAAGTGATCGAAAAGGTGGGGGACCATCGCCCCATCGCCGTGGATGTGCGGGTGATCAGCGCTACCAACAAAAATTTGCCCCAGCTCATGTCAGAAGGCCTCTTCCGGGAAGACCTGTATTACCGCATCAACGTCATCCCCATCCATATCCCGCCCTTAAGAGAGCGGCGGGAAGACATCCCCCTTCTGGTGGACGCCTTCATTGAGCGGGCCTATTTGAAAAACCGCAAGCCCATCACCGGCATCAGCAAACAAGCCCTGGATATCCTCCTGGAGCACCCCTGGCCCGGGAACGTGCGGGAACTGATCAATACCGTGGAATATGCCTTTGTGCTCTGCCAGGAAGGCACCATCAGGCCGGAACATCTGCCCCGGCAACTGGACCGGCATATCTCCCAGCCGTCCCCGGCGAATTCGCGGGCTGCGGCTCAAGGCGGGGCCGATCAGCAGGAGGTGATCGTGGCGGCCATCAAAAAGGCCGGCGGCAAAAAAGGCGAAGCCGCCCGCCTCCTGGGGGTCAGCCGGGTGACCCTGTGGAAGTGGTTGAAAAACCTCAATCTCGAAGTGGATGAGATCCTGTCTTCCTCCTGAGGAAGGGAATTGGAGCCCTTATGTCGCTAAGGAATAAGAATATTATGGCAAGCTGGCGGACAGTGGCCCTCCTGGTGGTCGCCTCCTTGGTCCTGGGCGGCTGCGGTCCGGAGGAGCCGGTTAAAAAAATCGACCTGTCAGAGCGGCAGGAGGTAACATTATTCAGGCCCGAGAATGCCATTACCTATGCTTATCTGCCTCAATATACTCATACGGTCTCCTACCAAAGACATCACCTGGTGATAGAATATTTGGCCCAAACCACAGGTCTGACCATCCGTCAGGTCTTTCCGGATACCTTTGACGAACACATGCACATGGTGGGCCGGGGTCTCATCGATCTTACCTTCAGCAATCCGTTCATTTATGTGAAGATCGCCGACCGTTACGGGGCCCGGGCCTTTGCCCGGATTGTGGAAGAACAGGGCCAGGAAAATTTTCGGGGCCAAATTATCTGCCGCGCTGATAATCCCGACATCAAAACTCTGGCAGACTTGAAAGGCAAGCGCCTTATTGCCGTGGACCCTACGTCTGCGGGAGGTTTTCTCTATCCGTGGAGCTGGGTTTTGGAGAACGGCCTGCGCAAAGAGGACTTTGCCGAAATCACCTTCGCGCCCGGCCCTGGCGGCAAGCAGGAAAAAGTGGTCATGGCGGTCTATTCGGGAAAGTACGATGTGGGCATGATCCGCGAAGGCACTCTGAAAATTCTGGCTGACAAAATTGGTCTCAAACAAATTCGCATCCTGGCTTACTCACCCTGGTACCCCGGGTGGGTGTATGCCGCCAGGAAGGGGTTGGACCCGGCCATCGTCGGCAAGATCAAACAGGCGCTGCTGGCGCTGAATTCTGATACCCCTGAACACAAGGCCATCCTGGAAATGGCTGGCTTCATTGCCGTCATCTCCGCCGAAGATAAGGACTTTGATCCGGTGCGGCAACTGGCCAAGGTCGTGGAATCCGGAGCAATGCCTTGAAATTTGGGTGTTTACCAAAGCAGTCGCTCATGAACCATTGGCCCTCTCAAAACCATGAAAAGCCTGGTGGCACAGGTGTCCTCACCTGTGCGTGGCACCATGTTCTGGCGTTTTTTTCAAATAGACGTGTTACAGACAAGTTAGCGGTAGCACGGGCATCCTGCCCGTGCCGGGACGGGCTGGAAGCCCGTTCTATCCGGTATCAGTTAAGTTTGAAGGGCAGGGGAAACGATCAAACTTTTCGTAACCGGGTGCAGGCCACGAATTTGAGAGAGTGAGACCATGAAGTTCTTAACCAGACTATCGTTTCGCAGCAAAATAATTTTGGGCATCACCGCGTTGGTTCTGGCCTTTGGGTTGGTTTCGGCGCTTCTGGTGAGCAAAATTGCCTCTCGGGCCATGCTGGCGGAAATAAAAAAGCGGGGTCTGAGCCTGGGGGCCAGTGTGGCGGCTCGCACCCCGGACCCGATGCTGGCCCTGGACTTCCTGCGCCTGAAAAATATGATGGATGAAGCCAAGGAATCCAGCGATGATATTGTCTATGCCTTTGTGCAAGACAAAACCGGCCAGGTATTATCTCACAGCTTCAAAGCCGGTTTTCCGGTAAAACTGAAAGACGCCAACCAGGTCCCTGAGGGTGAGTCCCAGCATACTCAACTTTTGGATACAGGCGAAGAGCGGGTTTACGATTTTGCCCTGCCCGTCACTATAAGTCACGAGCGGCTGGGGACGGTGCGGATAGGCCTCTCCCAGATCAAAGCCCAGGCTGCGGCGGAAAGGCTCCTGTTTATTATTTTCGGGGTCTCGGCCGGGGCCGGCCTGCTGGCGGTGGTGCTTGGTACCCTGTTTGCCGGCACCGTCACCCGCCGCCTGAATATCCTGCGCCACTCCGCCGAGGAGATGGTCAAAGGGAACCTGGACCTGCAAACCGGCCCCCAGCTCAAGCACAATTGCTGGGAAATCATGAATTGTGATAAACCCGAGTGTCCGGCTTATGGCAACACCCGCCACCGCTGCTGGTATCTGGCCGGCACCCTCTGCCCCGAATGCGCCGAGGGTGGTTTTGAAAAGAAAATCTCCGCCTGTGAACAATGCCAGGTTTATAAAGAAATCGCCGGCGATGAAATTCAAAGTCTGGCCGAGGCCTTCGATTTTATGGCTCTGAGCCTCAACCATACCATTGAGGAATTAAAGCAGGCCGAAACCAATCTCATCCGGCAGCAGCAGCTCCTCAAAACCATCCTGGATGTCACCCCCGATCTGGTCAGCCTGCAGGACGACAAGCTGACCTACCAGGCGGTGAACCCGGCCTTTTGCCAGTTTTTTGATTTACCGGAACCAGACATTATCGGCAAAACCGACCGCGATATCTTTCCCCCCAGGCAGGTCGAGATCAACAAAACCGAGGACCGGCAGATTCTCAACACCGGGGTTCCCCTGTCCAAGGAGATGCTCCTCAGCAAAAACAATCACAAACGCTGGCTTCACATGGTCAAGGTACCGGTCTATGACCGGGAGAAAATCGCCGGTCTGCTGTTTTCGGCCCGGGACATTACCCAGATCAAGCGGTTTCAGGAGCAGCTGGTCCAATCCGTGAAGATGGAGCAACTGGGTAAGTTGGCCGGGGGCATGGCCCACGAGATCAACACCCCCCTGGCCATCATTTTGGGCTACACCCAGATGCTCATCGAGGACCTGCCCCAGGACAGCGAGAGTCACGAATTCCTGAAGCTGATTGAAAAACAGGCCCAGATCTGCCGGCGTCTGGTGGCCGATCTGCTGGGCTTCTCCCGCCAGATGGAAAGCAAGATGGAAGAGATGGACCTGAACCGGTCCATTGATGAGGTCTTGCAGCTGGTCAGGCACTCCTTCAAGCAGAACTGGGTGGACATCGAAGCAGACCTCGACCCCGATCTGCCCCCTATCACCGGAGACCTGGAAAAGCTGAAGCAGGTGTGGATCAACCTGTTAAACAACGCCTCGGAGTCCATCGGCGAGGACGGCACCATTCGGGTGACCTCCAGGCTCTGTCCCCACGGGCGTCGGGTGCTGGTGACGGTGGCCGACACCGGCTGCGGCATTAAACCCGATGATCAGGAAAAGATTTTCGAGCCCTTTTTCACCACCAAGGCCCCGGGCGTGGGCACCGGGCTGGGACTGTCCGTAACCTTCGGCATTATCCAGGATCATCTCGGTAAAATTTCGGTCATCAGCCCGGCCCCACCGGAATATCTAGGCCAGGTAAGTTCAACCAAGAAGCCGGTCGGTCCGGGCACGGTTTTCCTGATCGAACTGCCGGTTTCCAAAGAAGAGCCCCTGGAAGACTCCTGTGAGGACTTTTTTCTGGATCACCACGCCATCAGCGGACAGACCGCGGGATAGGGGGAGGTATGGGAGACATCTTGGTATTGGACGATGTTCTGGACGCCGGCATCATGATCAAACGGCTCCTGGAGCGCAAAGGCCACCGGGTGGCAGTGTTCACCGAAGAGGAGGAGGCCCTGGCGCATATCGGCTCCCAGGCCACCGACGTGGCCATCCTGGACATCCGCTTAAAAAAGATGAGCGGCGTCGAAGTCCTCGAGGAGATAAGCAAAATTTCCCCGGCCACCAAAGTAATCATGCTCACCGGTTATCCCACCCTGGAAACGGCCCGCCGGGCCCAGCAGCTCGGCGCCTTCGATTATTGCATCAAGCCCATCGACAAGGAAGAACTGGAAGAAAAAGTAGCCAACGCCCTGGACGCGGCCACCTGAGCCACCACGTATGTACCTGAAACGGCTGTTCAAATACTGGACTCTCCAGGTTTTTGCCCCGGGCAAACTCCTGCGTCTGAAATACGAGGCCTTCAAGGAGCTTTTGCGCCATGACAAAAAAAGCCTGGAACTCATCACTGATCTTGAGGAAATTTTGCCCCAGGAATTCCCGGTGGATTGGGCCCGGGTCGAGAGTCTGGTGCGGGCCCTGCGCTGGTCCGTGGGGTCGCTGATTCGATCTTTGCTGGCCATGCACCCCGCGGCTTACGCCGATTTGGAGGAACAATTTCACCGCTTGGAATTGTCTTTGGACCAAGCCGTGACCCTGCCGGCTGAAGATGACCGCCCCCCCTACACCCTCACCTTGACCGCAGCCGCGGCCGAGCCGCTGTTGGCCGGCGGCAAGGCCCATACCTTGAGCCGGATGCTCCAGGAGGCGGGTCTGCCCGGGCCCCGGGGCTTTGTGGTCACCACCCAGGCGTTTCACCTGTTCTTGCAGCACAACCGCCTGCGCCACCGATTGGATGAACTCCTGGCCCACGTCTGTCTGGACCGCACCCAGCGCCTTGAGGAGCTTGCGAGCGAAATGCAGGCCATGGTGCTCGAGGGCGAAGTGCCGCCCGAGGTTCAAGAGGATATCACCCGGAAGCTGATGGCTTGCCAGGCCCAGGGCGCCTGGGGTCCCTGGGTGGTGCGCAGCAGCGCCGTGAGCGAAGACGGGGCGGCGTCCTTTGCCGGCCAATATGCCAGCGTCCTGGGGGTGCGGGCCGCCGAAGTCTTGGCAGCCTACAAGCAAGTCCTGGCCGGTAAATATTCTT
>CAZLRL010000031.1:0-431 GCA_964561645.1 uncultured Desulfobacterales bacterium | reverse complement strand
ATTTGTACTCATTAGGAGTGCTATCCTACGAATGGCTGACCGGGAGACCCCCATGGCGGTTTTGTTCCTGGAAATGATCGACGCCGCGGTGAGCGGGGTGGTTTACACCCGGGACCGGAAATTGTCGGCCGACCGCGGGCCTTGTCTGGCCATCTATGCCGTGCCCGGGCTGGGCCAGCATCTGGTGGATGGCAGCACCATACCGGAAATTCATTATCTGACCCGCGAGCCCGAGCTGCAGCCGGTGGCAACCATCTCCAGCCCCCACTGTCCCCTGGAGCCGGGGGGCAGGGTCCGGGTGTGCCTGCCGGCCGAGACCGCCGGCATTTTGGGCGGCTGGGGGCTGACCCTGGAAAAGCTGGCCGGCGCCCCCCAGGACATAGAATGGTGTCAGGATAAGGACGGGGCCCTGTTCCTGTTGCAATCCCGGC
>CAZLRL010000030.1:8052-12904 GCA_964561645.1 uncultured Desulfobacterales bacterium | reverse complement strand
GGCCAGAAATCCCGGGCGGGCGGCAACGTCAAGCCCGGCTTCGAAGGCGGCCAGATGCCCCTGACCCGCCGCATTCCCAAGCGCGGCTTCAACAATCCCTTTAAAAAGACCTACGCCGTCGTCAACCTGCGGGATCTGGTGGATTTTGCCGCGGACAGCCTGGTGGACGAAGAAGCCCTGCGCCAGGCCGGCCTGGTGAAAGGACGGCCTGGGGGTATCAAACTTTTGGCCCAGGGGGAAGTCACCGTGCCCCTGACGGTTCGGGTCCAGGCGGTGAGCGCCCAGGACCGGGCCCGTATCGAGGCCGCCGGCGGCCGGGTGGAGGTAGTGTAGTTGGCCGGCTTCGCCAACATAGCCAAGATTCCGGAGCTGAAGCGGCGCATTTTCTTCACGCTGTTCATGCTGGCGGTTTACCGGATCGGCTGCTTCATTCCCACTCCCGGGGTGGACGCCGATGCCCTGATGGCCTTTTTTGCCCGCCAGCAGCGCACCATTTTCGGGTTGTTCGACATGTTCTCCGGCGGGGCCCTGGAGCGCCTGAGCGTTTTCGCCCTGGGGATCATGCCCTACATCAGCGCCGCCATTATCATGGAACTCCTCAAGGTGGTGGTGCCCTACATCGACCGCCTCTATAAAGAGGGGGAGGCCGGCAGCAAAAAGATTAAGCAATATACCCGCTACGGCACCCTGGTGATCGCCGCCATCCAGGGTTTCGGCATCAGCTTTGCCCTGGAAGGCATGGGCGGCGCCGAAGGCGCGGTAGTCCTGAACCCGGGCTGGAGCTTCCGGCTCATGACCGTTCTCACCCTGACCTCGGGCACCGCGTTCATCATGTGGCTGGGGGAGATGATCACCGAGCGGGGTATCGGCAACGGCATCTCCTTGATCATCTTTGCCGGCATCGTGGCCCGCTTGCCCTCGGCCATCATCAGCACCGGTCAGCTCATCAAGACGGGTGAGTTGCCCCTCATCCTCATGATCCTCCTTATCGTGGTGATGATCGTGGTGGTGGGTTTCATCGTTTTTATGGAGCGGGGCCAGCGGCGCATCCCGGTCCAATACGCCCGCCGGGTGGTGGGCCGGCGCATGTTCGGCGGCCAGACCACCCATCTGCCCCTGAAAGTGAACGTCGCCGGGGTGATTCCGCCTATCTTCGCGTCCTCGCTGCTGATGTTTCCGGCCACGGTGGGAAGCTTCGTCGAGAACGAAAAGATCAAGTATGTTTTTGATCTGGTGGCGCCGGGCTTCTGGCTCCATGACGTCCTGTATGTGGCGCTGATTATCTTTTTCTGTTATTTTTACACGGCCGTGACCTTCAATCCAGTGGACGTGGCCGACAACCTGAAGAAATGGGGCGGCTACATCCCGGGTCTGCGACCGGGCAAGCCCACCTCGGAATATATCGACCGCATTCTGACCCGCATCACCCTGGGCGGGGCAATTTACGTGGCCGCGGTCTGCGTGCTGCCCACCATCCTGGTGGCCCGCTTCAATGTGCCCTTTTACTTCGGCGGTACGGCCCTGCTCATCGTGGTGGGCGTGGCCATGGACACCATGGCCCAGATCGAATCCCACATGCTCTCCCGTCATTACGAAGGGTTCATGAAAAAACGCCTCGGCCGGGTGCGACGGTAGGGGGCTATAAGCTATAAGCTAAATATAGAAAAAGATTTTGGCCTGTTGTGTATTTTGTTTCAATTTATAATTGCGGTTGTTTTTAAAAGCTTAAAGCCGAAAGCTTAAAGCTTAAAGCCGAAAGCTTACAGCTACTAAGGAGGCTGGTATGAATATTATCTTGTTAGGCGGCCCTGGAGCCGGCAAAGGCACCCAGGCCAAGAAGCTTATTGAAAAGTATCAGGTCCCCCAGATTTCCACCGGCGACATTCTGCGCGCCGCGGTGAAAGAGGGGACCGAAATGGGCAAAAAAGCCAAGGAATACATGGACGCGGGTCAATTGGTCCCGGACGAGGTGGTCATCGGCATTATCAAAGACCGCCTGAAGCAGCCCGATGCCCAGAAGGGCTTTATTCTGGACGGCTTTCCCCGCACCGTGCCCCAGGCCGAGGCCCTGGACCAGGTGCTGAAAGATATGGGCACCAAGATCGACCATGTGATTTCCATTGACGTGGACGAAGAAGAGCTGGTAACCCGCCTCACCGGCCGGCGCACCTGCAAAAACGCGGAATGCGGCCAGATGTATCACGTCAGCTTCACCCCGCCCAAAAAGGAAGGGGTTTGCGACCGGTGCGGGGTCGAGCTTTATCAGCGGGATGACGACAACGAAGCCACGGTGCGTTCCCGGCTGTCCACGTACAACCAGGCCACCAAGCCGCTGATCGACCACTACAAGGCTCAGGGGCTGATACGGCCCATCCCCGGGAAGGGCGGCATCGACGATATTTTCACCCAGATCTGCGGCATTCTGGGCCAGGCGGCCTGATCTGGAACGACCGGGCCGGCCGTCCGGAAGTAGGCGGCCGTGATTAGGTGACATGATTCTGCTGAAATCCCCCCGGGAAATCGCCAGAATGGAGAAGGCCAACCGCATTGTGGCGGAGACCCTGGAGGAGGTGAAAAGCCAGGCGCGTCCTGGAATGACCACCGAAGAACTGAACGAGGTGGCGGAGGCCTGTTGCCGGAAGCACAAGGTGAAGCCCGCCTTTAAAGGCTATCGGGGCTTTAGCCATGCCTTGTGCATCGCGGTAAACGAGGAAGTGGTGCACGGCATTCCGGGGCCCCGCCAACTCAAAGTCGGGGACCTGGTCAGCCTGGATTTTGGGGTCCTCTACGACGGCTTTTTCGGCGACGCGGCCATCACCTTTGCGGTGGGCGAGGTGACGCCCCAGGCCCAATTGCTGATGAAAGCCACCGAAGAGTCCCTCTACGCCGGGATCGCGCAGCTCAAAATCGGCGGGCGCTTGAGCGATATTTCCCACGCCGTCCAAACTACGGTGGAGGGTTACGGCTTCGGGGTGATTCGGCAGTTTGTGGGCCACGGCATCGGTCGGTCCCTGCACGAGGATCCCCAGATCCCCAACTTCGGGCCCAAGGGCCGGGGCCCGGTCCTCAAACCGGGGATGACCATGGCCATCGAGCCCATGACCAGTGCCGGCTCCTGGGAGGTGAAAATCCTGGATGACGGCTGGACCGCAGTGACCGCGGACAAAAGCCTCGCGGCTCATTTTGAACACACCGTGGCCCTCACCGAGAAGGGCGTCTTGATTTTAAGTCGTTTGTAGGTTATTTTAAATTGTTACAGCCTTGATAAAAAAGAACTCTTAGATGCCCAAAGAAGACGCTATTGAAGTGGAAGGGAGGGTCATCGAACCTCTCCCCAATGCCATGTTCCGGGTGGAATTGCCCAACGGCCACAAGGTTCTGGCCCATATTTCCGGCAAGATGCGCATGCACTACATCAAGATCTTGCCCGGAGACCGGGTCATTGTTGAACTGTCGCCGTATGATTTAAGCCGCGGACGCATTGTCTATCGCATTAAATAGGAGGGTTTTCAGGTTCCAACTTGACGGCAAGCGGTAACCGGAAACGAATTAAGCCATGAAGGTAAAGCCCTCAGTAAAAAAGATTTGTGTCAAATGCAAGATTATCCGCCGCAAAGGTGTGGTGCGGGTGATCTGCGAAAATCCCAAACACAAGCAACGGCAAGGCTAGGACGGAGGAAGGGAAGTGGCCAGAATCGCCGGCATTGACCTGCCCCGCAACAAGCGGATCGACATCGCTCTCACCTATATCTTCGGCATCGGCCGGACCTCCGCCATCAAAATTGTGGAAGAAGCGGGGGTCGACGGCGGCGTCAAGACCGGTGAGCTCAATGACGTCCAGATTACCGCCATCCGCCAGGTGATTGACAGCCATTACAAGGTGGAGGGTGATCTGCGGCGGGAAGTTTCCATGGACATCAAACGCCTCATGGATCTGGGGTCCTACCGCGGTCTCCGGCATCGCCGGGGTCTGCCGGTCCGGGGCCAGCGCACCCACACCAATGCCCGCACCCGCAAAGGCCCCCGGCGCTCGGTGGTGGGCCGGCGGAAAAAGGGATAAGGAACGACTATGGCCAAGCGACCGGCAGGCAGGAAGAAAAAAGAGCGCAAAAATATCCCCACCGGGGTGGCCCATATCAAGGCGACTTTTAATAACACCCTGGTGACCATCACCGACCCCACGGGCAACGTGATTTCCTGGTCCTCGGCCGGCGTCCAGGGGTTCAAGGGGTCCCGGAAGGGCACCCCCTTTGCGGCCCAGCTGGCGGCCTCGGACGCGGCCAAAAAAGCCATCGAACACGGCATGCGCAATGTGGACGTCTATGTCAAAGGGCCGGGCGCCGGCCGGGAGGCCGCCTTGCGGGCCATTCAGGCCGCGGGCCTGGCCGTTAATTTGATCCGGGACGTCAGTCCCATTCCGCATAACGGCTGCCGTCCGCCCAAGCGGAGACGCGTGTAGGAAAAGGAGAGAGAACTTGGCGAGAAACACTGGTCCCCAATGCCGCCTCTGCCGACGGGAGAGGATGGCTCTATACCTCAAAGGTGACCGCTGCTATACCGACAAATGCGCTATTCAGCGGCGCAACTATCCGCCGGGACAGCACGGTCAGGGTCGGGGCAAGATTTCCGATTACGGTCTGCAACTCCGGGAAAAGCAGAAAGTGAAGCGCATGTATGGCATCCTGGAGAAGCAGTTCCGGGGCTATTTCGTCCGGGCCGAGCGCATGCGGGGAGTCACCGGCACTAATCTCCTGGTGCTGCTGGAGCGGCGCCTGGACAATGTGGTCTACCGTTTGGGCTTTGCCAACTCCCGGGCCCAGGCCCGCCAGTTGGTGCTCCACAACCACGTCCT
>CAZLRL010000030.1:1685-7989 GCA_964561645.1 uncultured Desulfobacterales bacterium | reverse complement strand
GCCGCCGGGTGAATATCCCCTCGTATCTCGTCAAGGTGGGTCAGTCGGTGCAGGTGACGGAGAAGACGCGCCCTAAAGCCCAGGTGCGGGACGCCCTGGAAGCCGCGGCCCGGCGGGGTTGCCCTCCCTGGCTGGAGCTGGAAAAAGAAGAAGCCAAAGGCAGGGTGAGCATGTTCCCTACCCGGGAGGATATCACCATGCCCATTCAGGAGCATCTCATTGTCGAGCTTTACTCCAAGTAGACCGGGGACAGGGGCTTGACGCCAGACGGCGCCTTACAACCGCAATTTTCCTTTTTAGTCCGGCGGCAGTGCGGCCGCCAAGACCGCTTGCCTGATTAGTGCCAGCCCGAGGAGCCATGATTCACAAGAATTGGACCGAACTCATCAAGCCCAAGCGCCTGGAAGTGGATGCCGACACTCACACCGATTCGTACGGCAAGTTTTCCTGCGAGCCGTTGGAACGAGGTTTCGGCACCACCCTGGGAAATGCGCTGCGCCGGGTATTGCTGTCCTCTCTCAGAGGCGCGGCCATCACCGGAGTCAAAATCCAGGACGTGCACCATGAATTTTCCGCCATTCCGGGAGTTCTCGAAGACGTCACCGAGCTCCTCTTGAATTTGAAGCAGGTGCGGCTCAAATTCCTGGCCGATGGGGGGGACAAAACCCTGCACCTGGAGGCCAAGGGGGAGACCAAAGTCACGGCCGGAGATATCCGGACCGACGGCACCGTGGTGATCCTGAATCCGGAGCAGCACATCGCCACCTTATCTTCGGACGGCCATTTGTCCATGGACTTCTTCGCCAGAACCGGCAAGGGTTATGTGCCCGGGGAAGTCAATCAGGAGGAAGCCCAGCCCCTGGGTTATATACCCCTGGATGCCGCCTTTTCTCCCATCCGCAAGGTCAACTACGTGGTGACCCAGGCCCGGGTGGGCCAGCGCACCGACTACGACAAGCTCACCCTGGAGGTCTGGACCGACGGCAGCTTGAACCCCGAAAGCGCGGTGGCCTATGCCGCCAAAATCCTCAAAGATCAGTTGGCCCTGTTTATCAATTTTGAGGAGGAGCCGGAAAGGGTGGAGGAAAAGCCGGAAGAACAGCCGGCCATCATGAACGAAAACCTCTACCGGGGCGTCAATGAGTTGGAACTCTCGGTGCGGGCCGCCAATTGTCTCAGAAACGCTAGTATTCGCTGGATCGGAGAATTAGTACAAAAAAGCGAGCAGGAAATGCTCAAGACCAAGAATTTCGGGCGCAAGTCCTTGAATGAAATCAAAGAGATCCTGCACGAGATGGGCCTGCACCTGGGCATGAAACTGGACAATTTTGTGCCCCCGGAAGAAGTGCCGGAGAGAAAGGAAGAAATTGCATGAGGCATTTAAAAGCGGGTCGCCGGCTGTCCCGGACCACGGAACATCGCCAGGCCATGCTGCGGACCCTGATAACCCAGCTTTTTGAGCACGAGCAGGTGCAAACCACCCAGGCCAAGGCCAAAGAGGCCCGGCAGTGGGCCGAGAAAATGATCACCCTGGCCAAACGGGGCGATCTGGCGGCCCGACGTCAGGCCCTGCAGGTGATACGCACCAAAAAAGCCATGGCCAAACTCTTCGGCGAACTGAAGGAGCGCTATCAGGACCGTCCCGGAGGCTACACCCGGATTATTCCTCTGGGTTTCCGGGTCGGGGACGGCGCCCCGTTAACCCTGCTCGAACTGGTGGGCCGGCCGGAAAAACTGCCCAAGGCCAAAAAGAAGGCCAGCGCCACCTGAGACCGGGTCCAGGGGACCCGGTGCTGTCACAGTTTTTTCACCTCCAGCCCCGGGAGTAGATCAGCAACACTAGCAGACCAGCCTAATCAGCCTTAGAGTACCAGCAGCGGCGGACCACCGGGTCCGCCCTTTTTGCGTTCTGGGGTCGCGTTGTTAACTAATGTTCTTATTTTCGTTGGAATATATTTCTTTTTGTCTTTGGTTTTCTTCAGTAGGACTTTAAAAAAGGGTTGACATAGGTAGTAGGGTGTATTAGGCTCGCGCCAACTTAATGCCTAGCAGACACTGGGCCCGGGGAGGGGGACTTGGTGTCAAAGGGGGCAATCCCCGCCGTAAGCCCCTGCCGAAGTGAATCGTAACCAAGGAGGTGCTGAGTGGCGAGAAGACTGTTATTGTGTTCCATATTGGCCTTGGGTCTGCTTTTACCAGAGACCGGCCTTGCCGTACCCACTAAACGAGTCAATAAAAAATCCTCATCTTTGAAGGTCAAAAAATCCAGCCGTAGCGCCAAAGTTGCCAAATCCACCAAATCCAAAAAGAAAAGAACCGTTAGCTCCTCCAAAAGGAGCAAGAAGAAGCGCACGTACCAGACTTCGCAGCGCCGCCGCACGCGGACCTATTCGGACGATACTCCCCGTCAGCCCTACACCGCCGGGGTCGTGAACTCCAAGCCGCTGATGAAGGTTATTCCGCAGCGGGATGGGCGCTTCCTGTTGGAGCCCCTGACCCCCAAGAAGGACAAGGTCGGCCCCTTGTCCGGCCCCACGTCCAAGCTGGACGACCACAAGAAGGTCGTTCCGGGCCGCGGCTACAATCTCTATGAGCCCTGGAATTTTCGGGAACTCGTCTTGACCATAGCCAAGACCTACCAGGGGACGCCCTACAGCATGGGCAGCAGCCTGGAGTATGGCCGGGCCACGGATTGTTCCGGGTTTGTGCAATTCATTTATCAGGGGTTCAAGATTGACCTGCCCCGCTCCAGCCGCGAACAGGCCCAGGTGGGCAAGGTGGTCACCCATAACATGGATTTCTCCAAACTGGTGCCGGGAGATCTGTTGTTTTTTACCCGGGGCGGCCGCTCGGTGGGACACGCCGGCATTTATCTGGGGGAGGGCAGGATGATCCATGCCTCCAGTCGCGGCCGGGGCGTGACCATCACTGACCTGCGCCAGGATTATTATCAAAGCCATTTTGTGGTGGCCAAGCGGGTTTTCGAAGTCTCCTATCTCAAGTAAGCCTAAGAATTTCCGGCCCTCAGTTTCATCCTCGACAGCCCCCGGTTCTCGGGGGTTTGTTGATTCAGGGCTCCGAGCCTGAGAGGTTGAACACCAGGATTAGTCGTGTCATGTCTGGCCGCCGCGCTTGAGTACCTGCCTGGTAAAACCGCCTCTGCCATACTCTCACCCCCAAGCGCAACCTGGCCCGGGGCAGCCAATTTTGACTGCCGCGGGCCTCGGCCCCGAACCTTTTTCAGGCCGACGTCCCGACCCCCGAAACCCCGCAACCACAACCTGGGGGAGGGGAGCGATTTTTTCGAGGCAATTTCTTGACAGTTGGTGGAAAACTCAATAAATTAGATATTTTGATACACTAACTTACCTGTATATCCCTATCCCCAAATTAAAGGTGTAAGACAAGCTATGAAAAGACTTCTTATGACCCCCGGGCCCACTCCGGTGGCCCCTGAAACGCAACTGGCTATGGCTCAACCCATCCTGCATCACCGCGCCCCGGCTTTCATGGACATCATGGCCCAGGTGCGTGAGGATCTGAAATATCTCTTCCAGACCGAGCAGGAAGTGCTGATATTTGTGGCTACCGGCACCGGCGCCATGGAAGGGGCGGTGGCCAATACTCTATCTCCCGGCGACACGGCCCTGGTGGCCGAGGGCGGCAAATTCGGCGAGCGCTGGGTCGAGCTCTGCCGGGTTTATGGCGTCAAGGTGGAGCTGATCAAAATCGAGTGGGGCTATGCCGTGGACCCTCAGGAAGTGGCCCGCCGACTCGACGCCAACCCGGACATCAAGGCGGTCTTGGTGCAGGCCAATGAAACTTCCACCGGCGTGCAGCACCCGGTGAAGGAAGTGGCCGCGGTAGTCAAAGATAGACCGGGCACCATCCTGGTGGTGGACGCCATCTCGGCCCTGGGAGGCTATCCCCTGCCCATGGACGACTGGGGTATCGATATTTTGGTGGCGGGCTCCCAGAAGGCCATGATGCTGCCGCCGGGGCTGGCCTTTGCGGCTCTGTCCCCCAAGGCCTGGGAAATGGTCCAGACCTCCCAAAGCCCCAAATATTATTTTGATTTCGCCAAGCAGCTCAAATCCCAACAAAAGAATCAGACCGCCTATACTTCGGCGGTCACCCTCACCATGGGGCTGCAGCATATCCTGGGTTGGGTCCGGGAACGGGGTCTGGACCAGATTTTCGCCCACAACCGCAAGCTGTCCGCGGCCACCAAGGCGGCGGTTCAGGCCCTGGGGCTGGAACTCTATTCCAAACAATACCCCTCGGAGGTGCTCACCGCGGTCCAGGCTCCGGCCGGCGTCGACGGTCAGCAGGTGGTGGCCAAAATGCGGGAAAAGGGCATCTGGATCGCCGGCGGCCAGGCCCAGGCCAAGGGCAAAATCTTCCGCATCGCCCACATGGGCTACATTGATGAACAGGATCTGCTCGGTACCCTCGGGGCCCTGGAAGTCGTGCTCAACAATTTAGGGTACAAGGTGGAACTGGGTGCAGGCGTCAAGGCCGCCCAGGAGATCTTGGGAAAGGAGGCCTAAGCTATGAAGGTCCTTATCAGCGATAACCTGCACCAGGCCGGGGTGGACATTTTGCAGCAGCACCCTAATATTGAGGTGGATTTTCGTCCGGGTCTCGGCCCCGAAGAGCTCAAGGAAGCTATTCAGGAAGTCGATGGACTGGCTATCCGCAGCGCGACCAAGGTGACCGCCGACCTCATCGATGCCGCGCCCCGCCTCAAAGTCATCGGCCGGGCCGGAACCGGCCTCGATAACGTGGATATTCTCGCGGCCAGCAAACGGGGCATCGTGGTCATGAACACCCCGGGAGGCAATACCATCACCACCGCGGAACATGCCATTTCCATGATGCTGGCTCTGGCTCGCAATATTCCCCAGGCCGCCCAGACCATGCGGGAAGGTTTGTGGGAAAAGAAAAAATACCAGGGTACGGAAATTTTCAACAAAACCCTGGGCATCATCGGTTTTGGCCGCATCGGCTCGGTAGTGGCCGAACGGGCCTTGGGGCTGCGGATGCGGGTGGTGGTCTATGATCCCTTTGTCACCAAGGAGTCGGCTGCGGCCCTGGGAGTGGAACTGGTCAGCCTGGACGAACTTTGGGCCCGCTCCGACTTCATTACCATCCACACCCCCAAGACCAAGGAAACCACCAAGCTTCTTAATAAAAAGGCCTTCCACAAAATGAAACCCGGCCTGCGGCTGATCAATTGCGCCCGGGGGGGCATTGTCGATGAAGCGGCCTTGTACGAGGCCTTAAAAGAAGGGAAAGTGGCCGCCGCCGCCCTGGACGTGTTTGAAACCGAACCGCCTCCGGCTGATTTCCCCTTGCGGACCCTGCCCAACGCCATTTTGACCCCCCATCTGGGCGCGTCCACCGAAGAAGCTCAGGCCAACGTCTCCGTGGCCGTCTGCGAACAGATTCTGGAGTACCTGCTCTACGGCACCATTATGAACGCCGTGAACGCCCCTTCAGTCAGCCGGGAAACCCTGGCCAAGCTTCGCCCTTATCTTACTTTGGCCGAGGCCCTGGGCAGCTTTCAGGCCCAGACCACCGAGGGGGCCATCAGTTCGGTCTCGGTGGCCTATGTCGGCGAAGTCTCCAAACTGGACACCAAGCCCCTGACCCACTCCATTTTGAAAGGCCTGCTCTTCCCGGTCATGGGCGATGAAGTTAATTATGTCAACGCGCCCACAGTGGCGGCTCAGCGGGGCATCACGGTAAGTGAAGAAAAAATCGAAGCGGTCGAAGATTTTACCAACTTGATCCGCCTCACCGTTCGGGCCGGCATGGAAGAGAATATGGTGGCGGGCACTATTTTCGGCAAATACGAGCCCCGACTGGTCCAGATCAACAAGTTTCGCCTGGAGGCCATCCCCGAGGGGCATATGCTGTTTCTCTACAACACCGACCGTCCCGGGGTCATCGGCGCCATCGGCACCACCATCGGCAGTCACAGTATCAATATCGCCCGGATGACCGTGGGCCAGGAAAAAGAGCGCGGTCAGAATGTCATTTTGTTGACCACCGATACTCCCCTGACGCCTGAATGTCTCCAGGCGGTTCAGGATCTGCCCCACGTGGCCATGGCCATCCAACTGGAGCTCTAAAGGCCAGGGCGCTACGGAGGTTGCCATGACCGAAGAGGATAAAGGCTACACCGTCGAGGATCGGCGCTACTTGCACAAGAGCGAGGAGGAGAAGGCTAAAATGAGGGAAGAGGAGGCCGCGGCCCGCCAGACCCCGTTGGCGGTCCATTATCACGGCGGCCAACCGG
>CAZLRL010000030.1:827-1675 GCA_964561645.1 uncultured Desulfobacterales bacterium | reverse complement strand
GCCAGACCCCGGACGAGGCCCCCCCGGAGGAGGCTCCAGAGGAGGCTCCAGAGGAGGCTCCAGAGGAGGCTCCAGAGGAGGCTCCGAAAGCCGCCCAGGAGATGCCGCAGCCGGAGATCACCTTTACCTCCTTTCTCATCTCTTTGAGTTCCTCGGCTTTTATTCATCTGGGGGATATTCCCGACCCGGCCACCGGGGAAACCAACCAGGACCTGCCCCTGGCCAAGCAGACCATTGATCTTTTGGGACTGTTGCGGGAAAAGACCCGGAACAACCTCCGGGAGGAGGAAGAGAAACTCTTTGATCATCTGCTGTATGACCTGCGGATGCGCTACCTCAAAGAGACGAGCTGAGCGGAGGTCGCGTGCCCGGGGGACGGTGGCTCTGCCCCGCCAAGGTCAATCTCTACCTCAAGATACTCGGCCGCCGGCAGGACGGCTACCACGAGTTGGTGACCGTGATGCAACCTCTGACCCTGGCGGATGAACTGTACCTGGGGCCGGGGCCGGAGCTGACCCTGGAGTGCCGCCACCCGGAGGTGCCCAAAGGCCCCGACAACCTGGTGTGGCGGGCGGCCCAAGCCTTTGCCGCGGCCACCGGACAGGAACTGCAGGTCCACCTGCGCTTGGTGAAAAATATTCCCGTAGCCGCGGGTCTGGGGGGCGGCAGCAGCGACGCGGCCGCCACTTTGTGGGCCCTGAACGAGGGGGCCGGAAATCCTCTGGACCTGGCGGCCCTGAGCCAATTGGGGGCCGCACTGGGCGCGGACGTGCCCTTCTTTTTACAGTCCGGTCCGGCCGTGGGGCGGGGCATCGGCACTGACCTCGCTCCCCTTGACTTGCCCCCCT
>CAZLRL010000030.1:0-817 GCA_964561645.1 uncultured Desulfobacterales bacterium | reverse complement strand
TTGGTATGTATTATTCAATTCCGGCGTGCCCTTGGCCACCGGTTGGGTTTACGCCCAGCTGGATCCGGACACCCTGGCCCGCGGCGGCGCGCCCGGGCGGGACACCTGGGACGCTCAGCACCCGGAAGCCTGGGTGGCCAATGATTTGGAGACCGTGACCCTGCGCCGCTACCCGGAACTGGGGGAGGCCCTGGAAAAAATTGCCCAAGCCGGAGCCCGCACCCAGGGCATGTCCGGCAGCGGGCCCACCTTATTCGGGCTCTTTGAAGAGGCCACCCTCGCCCGGGCGGCCGCGGCTCGTTTGCGCCCCCAGTTCTCGGGATGGCTGGCCGTGGCCCGGGGCCTCACCCGGGAGGAGGGCCTAACCGGTTGGGAGAACCAGGCATGGATAATTTGAAGATTTTCAGCGGCAATGCCAATAAACCCCTGGCGGAAAAGATTTGCCAGTACCTGGGGCTGCCTTTAGGAGAGGCGGCCGTGGGGAAGTTTTCCGACGGGGAGATTTCGGTGGAATTCCGGGATAACGTGCGCGGCACTGATGTCTACCTGGTCCAACCCACGTCCATTCCGGCCAACGACCATTTGATGGAATTGCTCATCATGATCGACGCCTTGAAAAGGGCCTCGGCAGCCAGCATTACCGCGGTGGTGCCCTACTATGCCTATGCCCGCCAGGATCGCAAGACCTCGCCCCGGGTGCCGATTTCGGCCAAGCTGGTGGCCAATTTGCTGACCAAAGCCGGGGCCTACCGACTGCTTACCATGGATTTACATACCGGCCAGATCCAGGGCTTCTTCGACATCCCGGTGGACCACC
>CAZLRL010000029.1:11413-13079 GCA_964561645.1 uncultured Desulfobacterales bacterium | reverse complement strand
CCGCCAGATGAAGTTTTTCAGCTCCCGGACGTTTCCCGGCCAGGGCTGGGCGGCCTTCCACTCAATAAGACGCCATTTTCAAATGACCCTTGCGGACAAGTTAATTGACCTTGCCCGTGGACGCCGGAGTGAGATATGATGGGGTATATGAAATACTTAACGGCCCAACAGGTTTTCCATGTAGCAGATATCTTTTAAATCAACTGCATCAACTCTGAAACCCCTGTCTTTGGCCCATTTATACCCAACAATTAAAAAATATCGTTATCCAGGATCAGACTGGACAAAGTGATCATACCAACAATCTCACCCATGTGTTCAACGGGGGCGTGGTGAATGCCGATACGCTCGATCAGGCGGATCGCATAGCGGATATCCATTTGTGCAGGTATTGTTATGACCGGTTTGGTCATGATTTCGTAAACAAAAACGCTTTCGGCATCATGGCCGGGGACGATTACGCCCCTGACCAAGTCCATGATAGTGATGATTCCCCACGCATCATCCTCATTACGCTTGTCTACAAGTAATTCGGTTGCTTTGAAGGCTCGCATCTTAGCAGCCGCCTCTTTGGCCGATGCCATTCCATCGATACCAAGCACTTCCTTGTTCATAACATCTCTCACCCGTACGACCGGTGCAGACATAAAACCTCCTTATCACCTAAAGATGAAAGAGCTTAACATAGCAGTTATAAATACTTATCTCGAACTTCTTCCTTAAACTTTTCTATCTGGCTTTCGAGGCCGAGTACCTGTTCTACAGGCAAGACAAAGGCGATGCCTGTTCCCGGTTTATCGAATTCCCCGGCGGTTTTTATGGCTTCCAGAACCGGCTTCACAAGATGTTCTTCGAGCAGGAACATAACAACATCCGTTTGGGCTTCCAGTGTGAGGCCGAAGAAGGTCTTTGCCTCGACCATGCCGGTCCCGCGTGCAGGTATGATGGTTGCACCCGTTGCACCGGCCGCCTTGGCCGCGTCCACAATCGGGTCAGTCTTATGGGTTTTGACCGGGACGAAAACAATTTTAAATTTCATCGTTTTTTTCCTTATGAACGATTTTTAATCTTGCGGCTGACAAGCCAATGCGCGGCCTGGGCGTATCCTAAGACGGCGATGATCGGAAACAGACTTGCAAAAGCAATAAGTCCGAAGCCGTCCAGGGCCGGGTTGCGTCCAGGGACCGCCTCTGACAACCCAAGGCCCAGGGCGGCGACCAGTGGCACCGTAACAGTCGACGTGGTCACGCCGCCGGAATCATAGGCCAATGGGATCATTTTTTTGGGCGTCGTAAACGTCTGCAAGACGACAACCAGGTATCCGGCAAGGATGTAAAAATGTAGCGGTGTTCCGGTAACGATGCGAAATGTTCCCAACGTGATACCCAGGGCCACCCCCAGCGCCACGGTGATCCGCAGCCCCCAAGGGCTGATAATACCGCTGGAAACCTCCCCGGCTTTAAGCGCCACGGCCAAAAGGGCTGGCTCGGCGATGGTGGTGGAAAATCCTATCAAAGCTGCGAATAAGTAAACCCATCCGTAAGCGGTCCATCCGGTGCGAACGGCGTGGTCTCCTTTGGTCAAGAAAGCGGGGTCGGAAAGTTGAGCGGCCATGGCTTTGCCCAGTGGAAACACGGCTTTTTCCAAACCGATGAGAAACAGGGCC
>CAZLRL010000029.1:0-11403 GCA_964561645.1 uncultured Desulfobacterales bacterium | reverse complement strand
CCGATAACCACGTACACACCGCCAACGATGAGGCGGCGCAGATGCGGGATGGGCTGGCGCAGGACAAACAATTGAAAGCAAATGATCAGCGCCAGAATCGGCAGGACATCACGAACAGTAGCCAGCAAAACCACGCCGGAATCAAATAAAAATGTCATATTTATACTTTTCTGTGGTCACTTGAATACGACCATCCCGTAGCCCATTACAAATATCATGGGTAGCAGTGATGCAAAAGCGATGAGTCCGAAACCGTCCACCAACGGACTACGCCCTTTGATTATAGAAGCCAGTCCTACGCCCAAGGCCGCCACCAGAGGAACCGTGACCGTTGAGGTCGTGACGCCACCCGCATCGTAAGCTATGCCGATAATCTCTTTGGGAGCGATCAAGGTCATGAGCATGACCACCACGTAACCACCGATGATCAGATAGTGTATGGGCCAACCTCGGAGAATACGCAGAACACCGATGAGAATGGCGAGTCCCACTGAGAAGGCCACCGACAGCCGCAACCCTAAGGCGTAGCTTTTCAAGGATTTTTCCGCGGATGAAATCAGGCCGCCCTCGGCGGCGATATTGGCAGCCTCGGCCGAAACAGCAATCAAAGCGGGTTCGGCAACCGTGGTGGCAAAGCCGAGCAGAAACGCGAATAGCAGCAGCCATAACAGACTGCCTTTACGTGCCAAAGCATGGGCCATTGCCTCGCCTATGGGAAACAGCCCCATTTCCAGTCCTTGTACAAAGAGCATCAACCCTAAAACAACCAGCACACTGCCGACGATGATGTCGATAAAGTTAGGTAGGGACTGCTGCAGCACAAAAATCTGGAAAAACGCGATCACCAAGAATATAGGCAGCAGATCCTGGCACGAAATCCATATTTTTTTCAAAACCGCCAGCCAAATATTGAGGGCGAAAGATCTGCTTGTTTTCCTATCCGTAGTTGTCAAAATCCTCCTTAAATTCAAAAAGTTTTCTTTCAAAGAAAACAGATAATCTTATTTTGGGTTGTTTTTTTTATGATCGTACCATCCAACCTATACTGTGTTCCGTATCGGAACAAAATTACGGATATCTATTATATGACTGACAGAAATGGTTAAATGGTTCTCCCTCAGACCTTTTCCGGGTATTGGGTGATGAACTGTTTCTCAGCTTCGCCGGTGCCGATGAGAATTAACTCGTCGTTGGCAGTCAGGCGGAGATTGGGATCAGGGTTGAGGCGCAGTTGTTCCCCGCGGCGGACGGCGATGACGGTGCAGCCGGTGTCTTCCCGAACCTTGCTTTCGATCAGGGTCTTGCCGGCCAGGGAAGGATGCGTCTTGACCCGGAAGATATTGAGTCCCTCGCTCACCATCAGCACTTTGTGGCTGATGAGAAGATTGAAGATGGTGTTGGCGGCCAAAGAAGCGGCGGACATCACCAGGTTGGCGCCGGCGCTGTGCAGGATGCTGATATTGCGGTCCAAGGTGGCCCGGCTGATGATCTGGATATCCGGCCGCAGGCGGCGGCAGTAAATGGTCAGGTAAATGTTCAGGTCGTCGGTATGGGTGGTGATGAAGATGGACGGCGCCTTGTTGATGCCGGCTCGAATCAGGGTATGGAAATCCGCCGCGTTGCCCAAGACATACTCTTCGTCTTCTTCGATGAGGTCGGGATTGCTTTCAATGATCCGGAAGAGGACTCCCCGTTCCCGGAGAGCCTCCGCCGCGGCCCGCCCCACCCGGCCGCCGCCGAGAATAATGATGGGGGCGGTCAACTCTCCGACGTGCTCCATGAATTGGTCATACTTGGCCAACTGATCCGCGGTGCCTGCCAGGACCAATACCGTGGTGGGGGAGATCAGGCTGTCGGGCCGGGGCACTGCAAAGCGCCCTCTTTCCCACAACCCTACCACATTTATGCCGGTGGCCTGCCGGATGCCGCTCTCCATCAGGGTTTTCCCTTCCAGGGGGGTGCGCATGGCCGTGGCTTCGGCAATGAGCAACTGGTCGAAGTGGCCGATGACATTGGCCCGGGCGCTGATCCCCAAAGTACGCCGGGCCAGGGCCTGCCCCAGCAATTTCATGAACTGAAATACGTGAGTGCTCCCGGCCAGTTGCAAAATGTCAATGGATTCATCCGAGTCAGCATTGGTGACGATGGGCGTCTCCGTGGTAATCTCCCGGATGGTGAACGTGATATTGGTGTTTTTCATATCATCATTATTGGCCACTACCACCGCTGCTTTATCTACCCGGAGACGCCGGTAGGCTTCCGGATCGTCCAGATCCCCCACCACCACGTTATATCCTTGATCAATCAGGTCCATGGCGCGCTGGATATCCGGTGTCAGGATAACGTAGGGCCGGAAATATTTTTGCAGGCGCTCCACCAGACTGATGGTGATAGGGTCGAAGCTGGTAAATATCACATGGTCACGGAATTTTTTCGGCAATTCCCGGGGAACCCGGAGCTTGGATTGGGCTTCGAGCCAGGGGGCATAAAAGAAGGTAATAAAGGTAAAGGGCAGCATCACCAGGAGAAAGATGATCCCGGAGAGCAACACGAGAAGGGAAAAGACCCGTCCCAGATCGCTGCTGAAGGTGATGTCTCCGAATCCTAAAGTTGACATGACGGTAAGGGTCCAGTAAAGCCCGGTTATCCAGGTGAACTGGCGGCCTTCGTATTCCATGAGGAAGTGGAAGAGAACGCTGTAAACGGAAATCAAAAAAAATAAAAAGAAGATAAATTTCAGTAAGGTACGGATTCTTTTCGTGGTCTCCCGGCTCTGGAGGAAATACATTAATTGAGAAGGAAGGAATTTCATCATATCCTCGAGAAAATAAAATGGCCGACCCGGAAAAAGCCCTGGCTCGGGGGTGGATTCGGTCCGTCCTGTCACCAGTTATGAAATATCCATACCATATATCAAACCTCTGTCATCGTGAAGAGCCATAATGAAAGATCATTTGAGAAGCCTTGTATCAAATTGCCATCAGACAAGTAGGGGCACGGAATGCCGTGCCCAAGGCGCAGGCTGAAGCCTGCGCCTACTCCAAAAGCCATATCAGGCCCAAGGTTAAAGAAGACCCCACATTCAAAGGGACCAAGGCCGCCCTTTCAACCAGGCCGATGGGGCTCTTTTTACCATTGATTCTGGGAGAAGCTGCGGAATACGATATAATCATCCTGGTGCGCTGGCAACAGGACAAATTTGCCCGGGTCATTACCCTGGCAGGAGAGTATCCCCGCAAGAAATTGAGCTTTTGACGGGGCGGGCAGGAATTCTCGATGGATCCCGGCGTTTGCTTATCATTTTTCTTTAGTCATTAAGGGCCAACTAAGCAACAAGTCGTTCCTTGAAGCAGCATCAGAAGGATATCGATGTGAACACGGCCATCCCGGGCTAAAAAAGAGATAAGGTTGCCAGCTTGACCTTCGTGGCAAATGATCATCGACCAGGCCCCCCTCGGGATGGGCGAGCTTGTGGCCGGGATTGTGAGGCTTTGTAAAGGCCTTGTCCCAAGAAGAAGGATGGCCCGAGGTTGCCACTTGTTCACCGAGATTTCCGGGGCGCTGCTCTTGAAGGAAACCGATTAATTTGACATATAATGGCTGAGGAGCTTGAGAGATGAATTTTCCCAGACGGTCTTGTTTCTTTATGGCGACTTGCCTGGTTTGGGTCCTGGGGCTGGCTCTCCCTGCAGCCCCAGGGTCTTCCGGGGAGGTCTTCTCCCAAGGGCAGCTCGTATATGTGCCGGTGTACTCCCATGTTTATCATGGTGATTATGCCAAAAAAATGCTTCTGACTGGAATTCTCAGCATCCGCAACACCGATCCTGCTCATGGCATCACCATTACCAAAGCGGATTATTATGATTCGGACGGCAATCTCATCAAGGGCTACTTGTCCCAACCCCTAACCCTCAAGCCCATGGCATCCACTAGGTTCATTGTCAAAGAATCGGACACTGGCGGCGGCTCAGGAGCCAATTTTCTGGTGAAATGGCAGGCAGAAACCGAAGTAAATGAACCCCTGATAGAAGGGGTGATGATCGGGACCGCGGGACAACAAGGCATTTCCTTCACTTCCCGGGGCAAACCAATCAAGGAAAGATAGCTTTCCTCACAACGGGGCTTGGCGCTGCAGTTTTTTCACCACTTCGGATCTGCCGGCCACGAGGAGGTGATCTCTTCTTAAGAGCACATCTTTGCCAGAAGGGGTAATCACACTCTGGTCCTCGCGTCGAATGCCGACAACTGTGGCACCGTAAGTTTCCCGAAATTTCACTTCGGCAAGGCTCTTGCCTATCAAGGGAGAGTCTGGGGCCAGGGAAATTTCGGCGACGCCGAAGCGTTCCTCCTCAGCGTCTAGTTCTTCAAAGGCCCTGGGCTCCAGGTAACCCTCGGCTCGGGTGAGCTTATCGGGCTCTCCCAATAAGACCAGGCGGTCCCCTGGATACAAGCGCCGGTCCGGTTCAGGGTCGAAGAAGGTTTTGCCGGCCCGGCTGATGGCGACGATGGAGACCCCGGTTTCCTGACGCAGGGGAACCTCTCCGATGGTTCGCCCCACAAAAATCGATCCTGGTTCCAAGCGAAAGATTCTCAAGTCGAGGGGCCATTCCAAGGTTTCCGGTAAAACCTGCAAGGCTGCGGCGAGAGAATCCGCCGCTTGTTCGGCAGCATCAGAGAAGGGACACAGGACCATATCCGCCCCAGCTGCCTCAAAATCCCCCTTCTCGTCCTCATGGCGCGCGGTCAGGGCCACTTTGCCCCGATACCCTCGACCCTTCAAGGTCTCGAGGAGTTGAACGTTGAGGTCAGGATCGCGCACGGTGCTGACCACCAGGTAGGCCTGATCGAGGGGCAAGTGTTCAAAAATCTCCGGATCACCGACGTCGCCGTAAAAAACCGGCAAGCCTTGCCGGCGCCACTCCTCCAAAACTTCCGGGTCGAAATCCACGCCCACTAACTTTCTTTTTTTGGACAAAAGCCGACGGGCGATGCCGCTGCCATAATTCCCCAGGCCGATAAGGAGAATATCCGCCGCCGGGACCGTCACCATGCTGTCTTGGGTGGTTTCCCGATAAGGCGTCCGCCGCTCGAACACCTTGAGCCAGGGAGACAGCCGCTGGTACAAGGGCCCGGAATAAAGGATCATGTAGGTGGAAATGCCGATGGTCACCAGCCCCACCAGGGTGATCAAGCCCATGGTCTCCAGGGTTACATGGCCGAGACTTAACCCCAGGGCCCCCAGGATCAGAGAGAATTCACTGATCTGGGCTACGGTCAAACCGGCCAGGAATCCGGTGCGTTTGCGATATCCCATGTAGCCCATGATCACCATGACGATCAGGGGATTGCCGATGAGGACAAACAAGGAGAAGATCAAGGCCTTCCCGGATTGAGCCCCCAAAACCGACAGATTCAGCCGCGCCCCCAGGTCAATGAAGAAAAAGACCAGCAGGAAATCCCGCAAACTCACCAGGCGGGAACTGAGGGCCTCCCGATAAGGGGTCGAAGCCAGGGAGACCCCGCCGAGAAAAGCCCCCACCTCTTTGCTGAACCCCAGGGCATCCCCGAGGGTGGCTAAAGAAATGGCCCAGGCAACGGCAAACAGCACCAGGAGTTCCTGGTTGTGCGCCAAGCGCTTCAGGAAAGGAGGCAGAACATAGCGCATCATTACCGCAATGCCGCCGAGAAAAGCGGCGCCGGTCCCCACAACCCAGGCGAGTTGGCTATAAGTGGACCAGCCCTCGGCGGGACGGCCTCCCATGGCGCTCAAACCGATCATGACCAGGACGACCACGATGTCCTGGACAATCAAAAAGCCGATGGCAATGCGGCCGTGCAGCGAGTCTATTTCCCGCTTGTCGGACAAGAGCTTGACAATAATGATGGTGCTGGAAAAGGTGAGGGCGACGGCCACATACACAGATTCCACCACGGCCAGGCCCAGCGCCAAGCCGATCAGGAAACCGAAAACTGAAGTAAAGGCCACCTGGCCCAAGCCGGTGGCCAGCGCCACCGGTCCCATGGTCCGGATGAGATGGAGGTCGAGTTTAAGCCCCACCACAAACAACAGCACCGCGATGCCGATATGGCCCAGTAATTCGATCTCCTCGTAACTGGTAATCAGGCCGAGGATTGACGGGCCCACCAAGATGCCGGCGGCCAAGAGACAGACAATCAAGGGCTGCCGCAGCAGCAGACCGATAATTCCCAGGGCCGAGGCCACCAGGAGGATGGCAGTGATCTCGTAGAACATGCTTTCAAACACCATAGCTTTCCCCCAGAACGGTGAAACAGGCGACGAGGTCAGTAGTTCTGCTTAAAATCCCCATTTGGCCTGCCGGTGATTTTACCGATTTTGCTTGACAGCGCTTATCGGGATGATTAAATAAATAGCCAATGTTCTTTTACGATCCCCCAGCGGAAAATTGTTGTCCAAGGAGTTTTTTTGCTGTAAATCAGAATAATTCTGATTTTAGGGTATAACAATGCGAAGCACCATTTCATACATTTATTGTTTTCGACAACGTCCCCCCGATAATAACTCTTCCTTATATTTTCTCTGCATATAAGATTTATTTTCATTTATCTGTTTCAGATATAGACTCTTGTATCTTACAATTTTTTCATTTGATCTTTATATTGATCTTCTGGCAAGGCTTATCAGCCGAAAAATATAACATCTCCATAGGCCTCATTTTTTAAATGTCATGGCGCTGATGTTAGGTGTCTTCCAGAGAGCGCGAGAAAAGAGAGCGCCGCCGTACCCAGAAGATAGAAAACCTGGCTGCAATAATCAAGACAGTTTCTGGAATTGCTCAGACATGAAAACCCCCCTCGTGGCCATTGCCGGTTTTTCCCGGCAAATCCTGAAAAAACCAAGAAACTCGTTAACCACAAGGAGGCGATATGACCGCCGTATCCTACCCTTTCCCCAAAATCCTCATTCCTTTTGATGGCAGTCAGGCGGCGCACAAGGCTCTGGAGTGGGCGGCGCACCTGGTTCGAGCCGGAGGTGAAGCCATAGAAAATGTTACTTTGCTCCGGGTCATGGGCGGCGGCTACTTGGCCCGGCACCTCCACAATGTGGATTTGCGCGTGACCCGCATGGACGAGGCCTCGGCTTGGCGCAGGATGCGACAGCATCATCTCGATCAAGAGATCTTGCCGCTCTTAGAGGAAGGCAAGCGATCCTTACAAGATAAAGGAGTGGGTGCTAATATCGAGACCAAAGTCGCGGAGGGGAAGATCGGGGAAGAGATTATGCGTCTGGCCGACAAGGGCGGATACAATGCCATTGTGATAGGTCGGCGCGGATTGTCT
Organism: uncultured Desulfobacterales bacterium; assembly: GCA_964561645.1. Lineage (GTDB taxonomy): Bacteria > Desulfobacterota > Desulfobaccia > Desulfobaccales > 0-14-0-80-60-11 > JBGSLA01. The sequence continues at coordinate 4,083 of CAZLRL010000029.1, read as the reverse complement.
CCAGTAAAGGGAATGCTTCTGGGCAGTGTAACCCGCCGGGTTTTGTCGTTGGCCCAGAAAGTAACGGTTTTCCTGGTGGGAGAAGGGGCAGCCTTTAACTCAGAAAGCCCTGTGACTCCTTTGCTTCTGCCGGTTGATGGCTCGGAACCGAGCCTGGCGGCGGTACGCCAGGGGGCGGCCCTGGCTCAGGGATTCATGGCAGAGCACTCCAGCCTCTCACTGCTGTATGTAATAGATGTGGCCAAAGTAACTGCGGCACAGGGTGAAGCAAGCTCTCTGGTGTACGAAGGGGAGGGAATCCTGACGGTCAGCCATGCTATGGTGCTAAAGGCGGGTTTCCAGGGAAGGGTAGAAGATAAATTTCGAGTTGGAGATCCTCCCAGGGTGATTGCTGAAGAAGCAGAGAAAGGGAATTATGCCCTGATCTTGATGGGGGCTCGTGGGCTATCCCCGGTAAAGCAACTTATTCTTGGGAGTGTCTCTAACGAGGTTCTACATCGGGTCTCCCGCCTCGTTGTCGGGATTGTTTATCTCTGATACGTCTCGAAGAGGACATGCTCTGCTTCAGGCAGGGTCCGCTGGATTAACCTCTATATCTGAAAGGGAGGACCAATGCACTGGTATCAGCTTGGTATTGATCAGGTTTTTGAGGACCTGAACGCTTCCGAGCATGGTCTGAGCGACTCAGAAGCCAGGGAACGCCTGCAAAAATTCGGGCTCAATAAACTGGCGGAAGAGGAAAAGGTCAGCAAGCTGAAAATCCTGCTGCACCAGTTCACCAGTCCCTTGATCTACATTCTGTTGGTCGCCGCGGTAGTCACCTTTTTCCTCGAGGAATACAAAGACACCGGGGTCATTGCGGCAGTGGTGCTGCTCAACGCCCTCATCGGTTTCATCCAGGAGTATAAGGCGGAGAAGCAGGTGCAGGCCCTGAAAAAAATGGTGGTGGCCAAAGCCCGGGTGCTGAGGGACGGCAAGGAACTGGAAGTGGACAGCGAAAAGGTGGTGCCCGGAGACCTCGTGCTGCTGGCCTCCGGAGGCCGGGTGCCCGCGGATGTGAGGCTGTTTAAGAGCATCGAATTAAGGATCGATGAGGCCATGCTCACCGGGGAGTCCATTCCGGCGGAAAAATTCACCGACCCCATTGAGGAGGACAACCTCACGCCGGGTGACCAGAGAAACATGGCCTTTATGGGCACCATCATCGTAAACGGCCGGGCCAAGGGCGTGGTGGTGGAAACCGGCCCCCGCACTGCCTTGGGACGGATCGCCGGGGATGTGCGGGAAGTGATCCGGCTGAAAGCGCCCCTCCAAAAAAAGATCGACCGCTTCGCGCACGCCATCGGGGTTATTGTCCTGGTGGCTTCGGCCCTGCTTTTTTTAATCGGCATCCTGTTGGGAGAAAGCGTCAAAGACATGTTCATGACCGCGGTGGCGGCCGCGGTGGCCACTATCCCGGAGGGTCTGCCCATCGTGGTGACCATCGCCCTGGCCATCGGGGTGGCCCGCATGGCGCAGAGGAACGCCATCATCCGCAAACTGCCGGCCGTGGAGACCCTGGGCAGCACCACGGTGATCTGTTCGGACAAGACCGGCACCCTGACCAAAAACGAAATGACCGTCAGACTGGCCTATGACGGGCGGGAAATTTACGCCATAACCGGAACCGGTTATGAGCCGGAGGGCAAAATTTTCGAAGAGGGCCGGGAGATTCATGTCGAAGCCGATCCGCAATTGACTATGATGTTCCGCATCGGCCTTTTGTGCAATGAATCGGATATCTATGTGGAGGAGGACGCCTACCGGGTGGAGGGGGATCCCACCGAGGGCGCGCTCATCATTTCGGCCATGAAGGCGGGCTTAAACCCGGAGGAGGAGCGGGATCAGTATCCCCAAGTGGAAATCATCCCCTTTGAATCGGACCGGGGCTATATGGCCACTTTGCACCGGCACGGCGAAAACAACCTCATCTTCGTCAAGGGAGCGCCGGAGAAACTGCTGGATCTCTGCTCCGAGTGCCGGTTTGAGGCCTGGGAAGACGTCCCCAAAGCGGCCGATCACTTTGCCCGGGAGGGTTTGCGGGTGCTGGCCATGGCCTACAAGGAGGTCCCGGCCGACCAGACGGAACTCACCATGGCCGACCTGCAAATCGGACTTATCTTTGCAGGGCTGCAGGGCATGATAGACCCGCCCCGGGATGAGGCCATTGAGGCAATAAAGGGCTGCAAGCAAGCCGGCATCCGGGTGGTGATGATTACCGGCGACCACGCGGTCACCGCCGAAGCCATCGCCAAAAAACTGGGCATCGAAGAAGAAGAGGAAGAGGTGGAGGACCTGGTCACCAAACCCATGGAGGCCATGACGGATGAAGAACTCTTTACCATAACCAAAGAAATGACCAACGCCCTGGCCCGGCGCTCCGGACTGGAAGGCTCGGAACCCCAGAACCTCACCGGCAAGCACGTGCAGGCCATGAGTGACATGGAATTGTTCGGCTTCCTGAAAGACGTGCTGGCCACGTTGGTCAAGAGGGCGGGACCGGAAGGCGCGGTGCGCAAAACCCTGGCCGGCCGGGAATTGGAGACCATGACCGATGCTGCGTTGTACCATTTGGTGCCGAAGGTGTCGGTGTATGCCCGGGTCGCTCCCCATCACAAGCTGCGCATCGTCCAGCAGTTGTTGAAGCACGGGGAAGTCGTGGCCGTGACCGGCGACGGCGTGAATGACGCGCCGGCCCTGAAAGCGGCGCACATCGGCGTGGCCATGGGCAAAACCGGCACCGATGTGGCCAAAGAAGCCTCGGACATGGTGATCGCGGACGATAACTTTGCCAGCATCTACCGGGCCGTGGAACTGGGGCGCGTTGTCTTTGACAACATCCGCAAAGTCACCTTTTTCCTCATTCCCACGGGCATCGCGGCCATCATTTCGATACTGGCCACCGTGGTGCTGAGGTTGCCGCTGCCCTATTTGCCGGCTCAGCTCTTGTGGATCAACCTGGTGACCAACGGCCTCCAGGATGTGGCCCTGGCCTTCGAACCGGGGGAAAAGGATGTGCTGGACCGGCCGCCCCGGCATCCTAAAGAAGGCATTATGTCCCGCCATCTCATCGAGCGCACCATCTTTGTGGCTCTCCTCATCTCGACGGGAGTGGTTTTCGAGTTTATCAATGCCCTGAACCAAGGGATGTCCCTGGAAAAGGCCCGGACCATTGCCGTGACCACCATGGTCTTTTTCCAGTTTTTTCAGGCCTGGAACAGCCGCTCCGAGATGCAGTCCCTCTTTACTATGAACCCTCTGGGCAACCCCTTCCTTTTTTTCGGCACCATCGCCGCGTTCCTGGCTCATCTGGCCGCCATCTACGTGCCGGCCATGCAATGGATCTTTCGCATGGAGCCCATCGGCACCACGGAGTGGCTCAGAATCGGGCTGATGTCCTCGTCTGTGGTTATTGCCATGGAGGTCGACAAATGGCTAAGGCGGAGGCATATCCTGGCTTCTGACTGAACTGAAAATTCTCATGAGGACCTTCACATACTCGGATTACAGGGAGGGCTTACTGTGCAAGTGAGGTCAGATGCCTCCTTCGGGGTCGTGGCTTATTTTTCCATGGAGGTTGGCTTAGAACCTGACATCCCAACTTACAGCGGCGGCTTGGGCATCTTGGCCGGGGATACCCTCCGTTCAGCCGCTGATTTGGGGGTGTCCATGGTGGGGATTACCCTTGTGCACCGGAAGGGGTATTTTCGTCAGGAATTGGACCACCAGGGGAACCAGATAGAGCATCCCGACATCTGGAACCCAGAAGCGGTCCTGGAGCCTCTGGAAGTGAAGGTTGCTCTGACTATCGATGGAAGGCCGATCCGGGTGCGGGCTTGGCGCTATGGCCTGCGCGGTTTATCCGGACATACAGTCCCGGTGTATTTCTTGGATACCGCCTTGCCTGAAAACGACCCCTTTGATCAGACCCTTACCCATCACCTCTACGGGGGGGATGCATACTACCGTCTGTGCCAGGAGGCGGTTCTGGGAATTGGCGGGATAACCCTCTTAGCAGAATTGGGTTGGCAGGATAACGTGGTT
>CAZLRL010000028.1:0-13122 GCA_964561645.1 uncultured Desulfobacterales bacterium | reverse complement strand
TGGCCAGCCGCCGCACCCCTTCCACCTTGTTGTAGTAAGCCTGGGCCACGGCGGTGTTGGGCTTGTGGCTGCCGGGCGGGCTCACCGACTCGTTTTTATAGTAAATCCGGGCCGGGGTCTTGAGGGCCTGCTCCAGAAACCGGGCCCGATGCAGGGGCGTGGGCCGCCACAGGCGGTAAAGCCGCAGCACCTCGTCCGGGATGGGGATGACCGGCTCCTGGCTCACTTCTTGGGCAATCAGGCTCTGGGGAAAAATGGGGGCCAGGTCGTCCGGTCCCAGAGGCTGACCCGTGGCCGGGTGCAGGTAAGGAGGCAGGGGCCGGGGCAGGTCCGGTTGAATATTGTACCACTCCTGGGGGAGTTCGGCTTCGCTCAGGCAAATCTTGTAGTCGTCCATGATCATTAAGTCTCCTGAAATTCGAGCTGATTCGAAGGTTGTGTGTTTATATGCAACCCCCCGCCAGGGTGTCAAGGGAAAACCCGGGACGCCGGCCCGGCTGCCTCCAAATGTCCAGCATCCCGAGGAAAATTCAAGTTTCCCGACTGAAAACCCGATGCACCAATAGAATCGCTGCCCCTGGTTTAGGGGCTCATGTTCTCCTGGACCGGGCCCGGACAATATTTTTTTGAGGGACGTACCAGTCTCAGGGCGGATATTAATGGTCAGGAATCCGTCTGCAACCCATCACCGCGCAAAATGTTTCGCTAACCAAAGACCGGGGCGCCGGCGCCGTTATATCTTGATAGGGCCCGGATTTTCTTGGGGCCTTATTCCTGAATGACCCGACCTGGATATGTTCCCCGGTCTCAGCGTGTCCAGTGACCATGGCCAACCAGAAAGACCAAGACGAGAGGCGCCGGGGCGCTCGGAAGGCGACACGGAATATCAAAGCCGGGGTCCGTGAAGAAGAAGTTTGTCAAATCTATAATTTAAAAAAGAATTTGGATTATAGTGACGTTTTGATCAAATACGCCAATAAGTACCTCAAGCTGGGTTGGGACCTGGTGGCGGTAAATGCCCTGGGAGAAATGCCCCTGGATCTGGATTTCCGGGAGCCGGAGGAAAGATGGTCCTCCAAATTGACCTCCATGGGGCTGGAAGGCACCCAGGTCAACCTGGGAGTGCGCACCGGCAGCCCCTCCCGCCTGGTGGTCCTGGAGGTGCACCGCTACGAGAGCCTGGCCCCCTTCAATCAGCGGGGGGAGTGGGGCTCCAGCTGCGTGGCCGAGGTGGGCACCGACCGGGAACAGCATTATTTCGTGGTGCCCCGGGGCTGGCAGGCGCCGCCGTCCTATTTCCTCGAGTCCTTCCAGGTGATGATTTTCGGGGAGGAGGGCATGGTCCTGGCACCCCCCTCGCTCGAGCCCCAAGCCCAGGCCAACATGCGCTGGCTGCGTCCGCCGTGGGAAAGTCCGCCCCACCGTCCCAGCCCGGCTTTATGCAAATTTTTAAAAGACAGCGCCCCGTCCCTGTCCGAAGCGGCCTCGCCCGCCCTGCCCGCGGTGCCCACCTGGGCCGAGATCTATCCCACCATCACCGGCTGTCCGGGGGTGCTGCAGGCCCTGCTGGCCCCGGCGGCCACGCCGGAGAAATATTATGAGACCCTGGTGGCCGCGGCCCGGGACGCGGGGCTGGAAGACCCCCACACCCTGCTGGGGCTGTTGTGGCATGCCCCCCTGGGAAATGCCAGGCAAGCACCCCAGAGGTGGGAATATTTGCAGCGGCTGGTGATCCGGAGCGCAACCAGGAAACCGGCCAATTACCCTCCGGATCAGGGTGGTCTTCTGAACGGGAACCTTCCTCCTGCTGTCGACCCGGATCAGGCTCCCCCAGCCCTGGAAGGGTCCGCCGCGGCCGGGCCTGCCTACGATGAAGGGACCCCGATGGCCGGGTTGCCCAGTCCCCCGCCCAGCTTCCCGCCTTCCTCCGCCGGGAGCCGGTGGTCCCGGGAGGAAACGCACCGCCCCAACGGCAACGGCCAGGGCTCCCCCGAGGGCGAGGACTATATTGATTCCTGGGCCGAGTTCTTCCGTTTCAGCCGGGAAAACCTGGTGGTGGACCGGCGGCGCTATGAGGCCATGATTTATGAATTAGGAAAATTGGGGGCCTGGCAGGAGTTTTTCAAAAAGCATCAGCGGGAAAATAAGGGCCTCCGGGAAAAGATCGAGGCCCAGTGGAGCCGGGAGCTGGAGTACTTTCGGGAGCTGGCTGCCAAGCATACCAAGAAAGGATGGCGCAAATGGTAAGGGAAAGTCCCATGGAGAACCATACAAGTGCAGAAGGGCCCCTCCCGCTCATCCTCGAGATCCTTCAGGGGAGCGATCCGCCCCAACAATTGCCGGTAAGGATCAGGAACCTGTCGGCCCGTGGGGTGATCCTGGCCTGTGATCAGGTCCCCGGCGACTTTGATCCGGACGGGTTGGGAGAGCGGGATTCCATCATTCATTTGCCGAGGGGGGAAATTCGTGAGATCCGGGGCAGTCTCTTGTGGACCCGGCCCCAGGGTGAAGTGGAAGCGGGAATGGTCTTCGGCATCGAACTGACCAATCCCAACATGAGGGTGCGGCGGGCCCTGGAAGAGCAGCTCACGGCTTATCCTGCGGATATCAAGAATCTGTGGGACCATTGGGACGCAGTCCAAGATGACTACGAGGGCTTCGGCTCCGACCGGCCGGTGGAGCAGCCTGATCAACCCGCGGTGCCCCTGCCGCCGAAACCAGCGGTGATGAAATCCGAAGCCGCCCCGGATCCGGAAGAGACGCGGGCCTCCGATCATACCATGTATTGGGTGGGCCTGGGCGCGGTGGCCGCCGGGCTGGCCGTCTATTATCTGGCCCCGGAATTTTACCGCTTGTTCGGCGCCATCCTGGCGGTCTATGGCAGTCTGGCCATTGTGGGCAAGGGTGTGTGGTCCCTGGTGAAAAAAATCCCCCGGTCCCAAGTGCAAACTTGAGCCGGCAGACTAGAGATTCCAGCGAAAATGAGGATGGAAACCTTGATCAAAAGGAAATTGTGGAGCATCGGCGGCGGCAAAGGTGGGATCGGCAAAAGCATCTTCACCCTGGGCTTGGGCATCTCTCTGGCCCGCCTGGGGCACAAGATCATCGTGGTGGACGCCGATCTGGGGGGGGCCAACCTGCACACCCTCATGGGGGTCCGTTATCCTCCTCATACCCTGGAAGATTTTCTTTTCAAGCGGGTGCAGCGCCTGGAGGATATCATCATTGAAACCGGCGTCAAGGGCATCGGCCTGATCTGCGGCGCGGATGACATTCTGGGCGCGGCCAATCCTACCTATGCTCAAAAAGTGCGCATCCTGAGCCAGATCGAAGAGCTGGAGGCCGACTTCGTGTTCCTGGATCTGGGCGCGGGCACTTCCTTTAACACCCTGGATTTTTTTAATTATTCCCATGGCAAGATCTGTCTGCTGACCAGTCAGGCCACCTCCTTGCAAAACGGTTACGGTTTCCTCAAAAGCGCGCTGTACCGGCAAATCTCCCGGGAGTTCGTCCGGGAAGAAGAGATCCAGGAGCTCTTGTGGGCCAGCGACGCTAAGAGCCTGGATTCCGAGGTGACCTCGATAAAAGACATCCTCAATCTTCTGCAAGCCGAGGAACCGGCCCTTTACCTCCGTCTCCAGCAGTTGCTGGACGACTATCAGATCTGGCTGGTGGTCAATATGGTCAAAAACAACCAGGATACCATGTCGGGCCTGATCATCCGGGAGGTGACCGCCCAGTATCTGGCGATCCAACCCGAGATCCTGGGTCAGGTGTCCTATGACCTGGCCGTGGAAGCCGCGGTCAATCTGATGATTCCCTTTCCCCTGGACAAGGACGAAAGTAAACCGGCCCAGGATTTGCGGTCCATCGCGCAGAAAGTCTTGGAAATATCCTCTCTCTTAGACCAGGGCCGGAGCGGGACCGCCAGGCAGCCGGCCGAAGAAGACCAGGAAACCGAGGACTGGGAACAACAGTGGCAGCGGGCCCCGGCCTGAGGGTGCTAAAAAAAATTCAGAGGCCAACCCCAGGCTCTTCCTGTCAAGGCGGGAGGAGCCTGGTTTTTCCCTTGAGCTCCAACTAAGACAGGACTAAGAGCGTAATGGAAACACTACCGCAAGAAGTGGAAAGCCCGGAAGGATTGGTGCTCTTCGGAGGCGGCGAAGGTCTGGCGCCTCTGAGGTTGGCCCATCTGACCCCGGGGATGATTTTGCCTTGCCACCTTTTTACGGTCGCGGAGGCCATCCCCGGCGGATTGGCCCTCACCTGGCGGCGCGGCCAACCCTTGCCCCGGGAAGCCCGGGACATGGTCTGGGGCTATTTTTCGGTGGCCGAGGCGGGGGAAATCCTGTCTTACCTTTTATCCCGGACCGCGGCCATCGGGATTCCGGAGGAAGACCCGGAGGCCCTCCCACTGCTGGCCGACACCTTGCTGGTCTGGACCCAGCACTTTTTTTCTCACGACACGGCCCGCACCCAGGCCCAGGTGGCCGAAGCCCGGCACCTCATCCAGGCTCTGGTCCCCGGGCTCGGCCGGGCCGAAAAGGTTCTGGAAACCGTGGGCAGGCTTCGGCGCCATGATTCGGGTCTGTTCAGCCATTGCCTCAATGTCAGCCTTCTGGCCCTGGTCTTTGCTTTGCATCTGGGCTGGGAGGAAAAGGAGGCTGAGAACCTGGCCCTGGGCGCACTCCTGCATGATCTGGGCATGATGCCCTGGGCCCAGGAAAACTTCCATCAAACCGCGCCTTTGAGCGACGAAGATTGGGAGGAAATCAAGACGCATCCCGCGCGGGGGGCCGAACTTTTAGAATCCCTGGACCTGATCCCGGCTGAGATTCCGGCCATGATCCGGCAGCATCACGAATGCCCGGACGGCTCCGGGTATCCCCTGGGCCTGACGGGTCCGGACCTCACCCCCTGGGGCCGGGCCCTGAGAATCCTGGACAGTTATGAAGCCATGACCTCCCTGCGCCCCTGGCGGCCTCCCCTCAGCGGACGCCAGGCCCTCCACATCATGACCTCGGCCTGGAGCGGCCGGGGCAGCTATGACCAGGAATTCCTCAAGAGCTTTATAAGTTTTTGCCAAAGGGGATAAATGGAGGGCTGTCCGCTAGGTTGGGCAATTGGCGGCCCATCCGGACCAGAAGCTGTAGCCGCAGGCTTCAGCCTGCGCCAGCACCGGTTGAAAACCGGTGCCACCAAACTATCTCTTATTATAATTAAGGGAAAAAGAGGACCTGATAAAGGTCTATCCCGCTGATTAATCTTCTCTAAGCAGCCTCTCCTGAATCGTTGGCCCTTGGCTTCCTCAGAACATGAAAAGGCTTGGTAGCAGAGGTTTTCTCACCTGTGCTTGAACACGGGGTGTGCCGGGGACACTCTTAGCGGCGGCCACGGGCCGCCCCATAAAAGCTTAAAATTCTTGGTGGGGCGGGCCTCCGTGCCCGCCGGAACCATGGGCAACCAGAGGCGGCCGCCCCTAGAATAAGGTTCCTGCAGAAAATTTTCCTGGCAGTCGCCCATGAGTCTTTCTCAAAAAAGAAAAGGCCTGGTGGCACAGGTGTCATCACCTGTGCTTAAACACGAAAAGGTTCCCAACCCAGGCCATCAGCTGCTGCCGTAGTGCAGCTCCAGCCACTCCCGGTAATCGCCGCTTTGCACCGAGGCCACCCATTCCGGGTGGTCCACATACCAGCGCACCGTTTTGGTCAGGCCGCTCTCGAAGGATTCCCGGGGCTGCCAGCCCAATTCCCGGGAAATCTTGCCCGCGTTGATGGCGTAGCGCCGGTCGTGGCCCGGGCGGTCCTTGACAAAGGTGATGAGCCGCTCATGGGGCCTTTGGGGGGAATCCGGGAAGAGCTCATCCAGGATGGCGCACAAGGTCTTCACCACCTCGAGATTGGTCTTCTCGCAATTGCCGCCGACATTGTAGGTTTCGCCCACCCGGCCCTGGGCCAAAACCAGGCGCAGGGCCTCGCAGTGGTCGGCCACGTACAGCCAGTCCCGGACATTGAGGCCGTCCCCGTAAATGGGCAGGGGCTTCCCCTGCAAGGCATTCAGGATCATCAGGGGAATGAGCTTTTCCGGGAACTGATAGGGGCCGTAATTGTTGGAGCAGTTGGTGATCAGGGTGGGGAGCCCATAGGTGTGGCGGCAGGCCCGCACCAGGTGGTCGCTGGCCGCCTTGGACGCGGCATAGGGGCTGTTGGGCGCATACGGTGTGGTTTCGCTGAACGCGGGGTCCTCGGGTGCCAGGGAGCCGTAGACCTCATCGGTGGAAATGTGCAGGAAACGAAATTCCTGTTGCCGGGTGGCGGGGAGCCCGTCCCAGTACTGGCGCACCGCCTCCAGGAGGTGGAAGGTCCCCATGACATTGGTTTCCAGGAAGGCCTGGGGGCCGTAAATGGAGCGGTCCACGTGGCTCTCGGCCGCAAAATGCACTACGGCCCGGGGCTGATGCTCACGAAGGAGGCGGCCCACCAGTTCCCGGTCGGCGATGTCCCCCCGCACGAACAGGTGCTCGGGGTCGTCGGCCACCGCGGCCAGGTTTTTCAGGTTGCCGGCATAGGTGAGCCGGTCCAGGTTGATCAGGCGGGCGACGCCTTGTTCCCTGGCCGCCAGCACGAAATTGGAGCCGATAAACCCGGCCCCGCCGGTGACCAGCCAGGTCTCGGGAGAACCAGCGCCAGTCATGAGCCATCACCCGGAAAGTGCATGAACAAGGACCTCCCCTTAGCAGACGAATTCGGTTAAGGCCATATTGTACGACAGTTTAGGCCCGAATGGAAAGGGTATCCCCTATATGGCGGAACCTACTCAACTTTGAAACAGAAATAGCAAAAACTAACCAAAAATTACCACTCACCTACCCAAGGGCCCTCCGGCGTGGTATTATTAAAAATTATTGAGCTCTAGACGTATCAACTTATTGTTTTCATTTCAAGAATCAAACCCTTAAAATCGCTCTACTCCCAATCACCTTCCCCGGTGAACCTAACCCTGAGAGAATTTAGTGGCAGAAAGGAGAGGAAACATGGCGAAAGTGGCGATTAATGGCATGGGGCGCATCGGTCGGGCCGCCCTGAAAATCATCCTGGATCATACCAACCTCGAACTGGTGGCGGTGAATGACCTCATGCCCCTGGACAATCTGGTATACCTGCTGAAGTTCGACACCGTCTACGGCCGCTATCACCGGGAGGTGTCCCTCAAGGACGGCAATCTGGTGGTGGGCGACCGGACCATCAGGTTTCTGAGCGTCAAGGACCCGGCCACCCTCCCCTGGAAAGACCTGGGTATAGATCTGGTGTTTGAGTCCACCGGGGTCTTTACCAACACCGAGGGGCTGGAAAAACACGTCCAGGCTGGCGCCAAATATGTCCTCCTGTCCGCACCTCCCAAGGACGTCATGTGCACCATCGTGCACGGCGTCACCGAACCGCCGGCGGGTGAGCATGCCTTTTCCTGCGCCTCCTGCACCACCAACTGTATCGCGCCCGTGGTGGAGATCATTGACCGGCATTTCGGCATCAAGAAGGCCACCATGACCACCATCCATGCCTACACTTCCAGCCAGGCCATCGTGGACGGGCCGGCCAAGAAGTGGGCCCGGGGCCGGGCCGGCGCGGCCAACTTCGTGCCCACCACCACCGGCGCAGCCAAGGCGACCACCGACATCCTGCCGGATCTGAAGGGCAAGTTTGACGGCGTCGCGGTGCGAGGTCCGGTACCGTGCGGCTCTTTAGCCGACATCGTCATGGTGTTGGATAAATCCACCACCGCGGAAGAGGTCAACAACATCCTGCGCCAGGAAGCCGCAAGTCCCCGTTATAAAGGCATTCTGGGGGTCACCGATTATCCGCTGGTCTCTTCGGATATTATCCAGGACACCCGGGCTTCGGTGGTGGAACCCAGCATGACCCAGGTGGTGGACGGCGACCTGCTCAAGATCATGACCTGGTACGACAATGAATGGGGCTACACCAATCAAATGGTGCGCGAGGCCCAACGGTTGCTGGAAGGCTAAGCTTAACCGCCAAGTGGCGGCGAATCCGGGTGGGTTATACCCATCGGGACTGGAAAAAATTTTTCTGGTTTGAAAAACCATGGTGCAATTTGGCAAAGCGTACTTATCTTAATGATTAACCAAAGATAGCAAGGAGTAGGATTTATGACTGAAAAAGAAAAACCTGTTTGTAACGTCGATCCGGTCTGCAATATGGACCTGGAAGCTCATCACGGTCAATATATGTATGACTTCGAGGACAAAACCTATTTTTTTTGCTCCGAGGCCTGCAAGGAGGAGTTCACCCGCCAGCCGGAAAAATTCGCCCAAAAGGAGCAGTCTTAATTTTGGCGTTCGGCTCAACCCCGCACCGGGAACTTCCGGAAAGGCACTTGGGCGGGCCGGAAACGAGGTCGTGTGAAAAATTCATGACACCGGCCTGACCTGGACTGCTTCCCCTAATGCAGAATCTCACCTGGCACCGGAGAGATTCTGCATTATTTTTTTTCGGGAAAATCTCACCTGGCTCAAGGCCCAGGGGCTCACCTTCTACGAGTCAACCCCCTGAAGCCCCGGGAGCGCCGCCTGGTGCAGGAGGCGGTCCAGGCGGTGCTGACCGAGTTCAGCTCCTGGGAGGCCGCCCGCTGCTGTCAGCGGGAGTGCTGGCTGGCCCTGCGCCGGGCCGCGGAGCTTTCCCGAACCCTTTTGCCCCTGCCTTTGACCGCGGACGCGCCCCTGGTCTGCCGCCGGAGCGGCGACCGCCCGGATTGCCTCCAGTCCCGCTGCCCTCTGTGGGACCACCAGGGCGCCAAGGCAGGTTTTCTGGTCAGACAGCTCTAAAAAAGCTGGTTTCAAAGGAAGGTTAGAATCCTGCCAGTCCTCCTCCCGTTCCCTTCTTCCTCCCCTCCATCCGCCAGTAATTGAGCGGCATGTTTTCGGATGTCCCTCCGGTCCTCAACGGGACGGCAGTTCCCAGGTTCACCAAAGTAAAAAAGACCTTTTTGGTCACCTGGATTGAAAAGATTCTTCACTGCCATCCGAATGACTATAGGCAGCCTGTCAATTTTATTAAGATCACTTGGAAATTTTTTTAAAGTTCTTAGAAAAAGCTTCCGAACCGTTCTGTAAAACAATCGAGAAGAAGACTACATCGGGGTGAGAGCCGGGTTGCTAACCCGGGGGGAGAAGGCCTCCGGAAAAACCTGAGATATAAACCAGGGAAACACTGAGATATATCCAAGAGAAATAGCTTGACAATCTAAGAAAAAGTATGAGATGGAATCTTAGATATTTCTCATGTAGAGTTCCCTGGTTCAGAAATTTGGCAAGTATTACGAAGGGATCGGCGATCCTGAAAAACTTTTTTAGGGACGACCGGCTGAAGCCACTTCTGACTATAAGGAAGATACCGGCGCATTCTTTTCATCTGCACTCAACAGGGGTCATCTGTTGGCGCGGCCCGTCCATAAGGGGGAGCAAATTATGATCGAGAGGAGAAAAATCCGGGGCCCTTGGGCCCGCGGGCAGGTCAGGGAAATTCTCCTCACAGGTTTTCTGGCGCTGGTGCTGGTGTGTCTGTGGGGGGCGCCGGTAGCTGCGGTGGATCCTCTGGGGCAAATTCGAGATCAGGAAATCACCCAATCTCTGAGGTTGAAAGCAGGACAATCCAAGGTGTTGCGGCTGCCCTTTGCCATCACCCGCATTTCGGTGGCCAACCCGGAGGTGGCGGATATCATCCTCACCAGCCCCCGGGAGGTCTACGTCAACGGCCTGGCCCCCGGGACCACCAACCTCAGTGTCTGGGGGCATTCCAGCTTTTCCTCGGCCCGGGTGACGGTGGAAGCCGATGTCAGCCAGCTCAAGGAAAAACTGGCCCAGGTGCTCCCTAAAGAGACCATCGGGGTGATGGCCGCGGATGAGTCCGTGGTGCTCAGCGGCGAAGTTTCCGGCCCCGTGGCCCAGCAGACCGCCATCAGCCTGGCGTCCTCCTACGTGGGCGGCAAAAAGGAAAAGGTCATCAACCTCCTCAATATCGGCGGGGTGCAGCAGGTCATGTGCGAGGTGCGCCTGGCCGAGATCAACCGCAGCATCGGCCGCCGCATCGGCATCAATTTCAATGTCATAGATCAAACCGGCAACTCTTTCGGGGTGAGTTTTTTGAACAATCTCACCGGCATTGAGGAGTTCATCCGCAATTTCACCGGCACTTCCTTCCGCTACACCATCAGCCAGAACATCAATGCCATCGCCGGCTGGCGCACCGGCACGGTGCTGTGGACCATGTTTTTCGACGCTCTGAAGCAGCAGGGCCTGGGGCGCATTCTGGCCGAGCCCAACCTGGTGACCACCAGCGGCCAGGAAGCCAGCTTCCTGGCCGGGGGCGAGTTTCCCATTCCGGTGCCCCAGCAGTTCCAGACCATTACCATTGAGTTCAAGAAATTCGGAGTGGGGCTGAATTTCACCCCCACGGTGCTGGACAATGACATGATTGCCATGAAGGTGTCCCCGGAAGTCTCGGAGTTGGACTTCACCCAGGGGGTGGCCTTCGTGGCCCAGGGCTTTATCGTGCCGGGTCTGTCGGTGCGGCGCCTGTCCACCCACGTGGAGGTCAAAGACGGCCAGACCTTTGCTTTGGCGGGGCTTTTGTCCGACAGCCACCGCAATGTCATCAATAAATTTCCTCTGGTCGGGTCCATCCCGGTGCTCGGAACCCTGTTCAGCTCCAGAGAGTTTCAGAAGCGGGAAACTGAACTGGTGGTCCTGGTGACCCCGCACCTGGTCAAACCCATGGCTCAGGGGGTGGCGCGGCTGCCTACCGATGTCTACGTGGAGCCCAACGATGTGGAGTTTTACCTGCTGGGCTGCCTGGAGGGCAAGAAGAAAAGAAACCAGCCACCGCCGCCGCCCCGCCCCCTGCCGGAGAACTTCGGTCGCCAGCCGGTGAAGTAAAGGAGGACACTGTCAATGCACAGCAAAATATGGCGGATAACCAGATGGAGTTTGATTTTGGGAGTGGCGGTCTGGCTGATGGCGGGCCTGCTGGGCTGCTGCGGCCAGCATACCAAGCGGGACCGCGGTCGGTCCGTGACCCATAACCTGACTAACTCCTTGGTGGACCCCCGGGCGGGCCAGGAGGTGGTGGTAAGCCGGGGACAACCCCCCGAAGCCGCGGCCAATGCCTACGAAAAATACAACAAGAGCTTCAAACCTGATGAGAAAAAGCCCCTGATAAATCTCACCACCGAAGATTAAGGGAGGGGAAGATTCTCGAGAGAAAATTTTTACCAGTCCGACAGGAGGCCGATTCAAAATCGGCCTCCGGTCGGCTGGCCCGGTCCACCGTTAGGACAGCTTTAACTTGGTCTTTAGTATCACCGTTTCTAGTGTGATGCCCCCGATGTTACTGACAAAATTGGTTGACCTGGTCGGTAGGCGCGGACCAGGTCCGGGCTCTATTTTAAAGGGCGTACTTTCAAAAGGGCCCGAACAGGTTTTTGACAGATAAATTTGGGACACAATCTAAACTCTCAAGAACCACTGCTTGAGACCACGGGGAAGCATGGGGGAGGATATGGACCGGAAAAAAGGTGCTCTGGGTTTTAAAGCCCCCTACTTGGTGACGCACCGGGTATTGCCGGCCTTGGGGCTGTTGGCCCTGATGGTGTTGCTGGCGGTGCTGGTGGGATGCCAGAAACAGCTCACTGCGGCTCGGGTGTCCCCGGAAATCCGTCCAGCCACGCAAACGTCCCGGTTGGTGCAAAACGCCGAGTACCTCCGGAAATCCGGCCGCCTGGAACTGGCGGTCGAGGAACTGGAGAAAGCGCGTCTGCAAAAGCCGGGCGACCTGGAAATCCTGGACCTCCTGGCTCAGTGCTACGAGGGACTGGGGCATTTCGAACGGGCCCAAGAGGTTTACGAGGAGGCCCTGTCTCAGGCCGGTCATAATCCGGCTCTGGAGAATAACCGCTGTTACTCCCTTTATTTGCAGGGCCGCCTGAACCAGGCGGAAGCCTGTTTCCGCCAGGTGCTGTCCCGGGAGCCTGATAATCAGACCGCCCGGAACAACCTGGGGCTGGTGCTGTGCCGCCAGAGGCGGGAGGCTGAAGCCCTGACCCTGTGGCAAAAGGATTTGAGCGACGCCGAAGCCCGGCAGCTCCTGGGACAGGCCCTGGCCGCGCTGGGCTTGGAAGCGCCTCCTCACCTGGCTGGCTTGGATTCCACTCCAGCCGACCACCAAAAGGTCGCGGCGGCCGAACCCCCGGCGCCGTCAGTTAAAGAGCCCTCGGAGCTACAGGCCCAGCTGCAAGCGCCAGCGGCGCCAGAAAGCCCCGCTCCTGCTGAGGCTCGGTCTCAGTCGGCCCCTTCACCGTCCCTTCCGGTGGTCTCCCAGGACCAGAACTTGACCATAGCAGCCTCGAATGACCAGAAACCGACGGAGATGCCCCGGCAGTCTGCCGCTCCTGTACCCGCGTCCGCGGCGGCGACTCCTGCGGAGCAACCGGTGGCCAAACAACCGCAACCAGCGCCTGAACCGGTGGCAGCAGTGCAGCCCGCGGTCCGGACCGAGCCCCAAACTTCGGTGGCCGTATCGGAAGCTGAGAAAGAAAAATCTCCGGATGCCACCAATAATTCCCCCGTGGCGGAGTCAACCGCGGACTCGCCCCCGACAGTAACGGCTCTGGATCTGTGGGAGACGGAGATCGAACTGAAAAACGGCAACGGGGTGCAAAATTGCGCCCGCGACTTGAGAAGCCGCCTGGATCACGAAGGCTTCAACGTGGTGAGCATCGGCAACCACCTGGACTTCGGTCTTGAAAAGACGATCATCGCCTACCGGTCCGAGGCCGCCCGGGTGGCCCGGGTGCTGGCCCAGAAGTTTTTCCCGGCGGCAAAGCTCGAGGCCGACGGCAAAACCTCCCCGCAGGTGGATATCCGGGTCTCCTTGGGGCATGATCTGCCGGTGGCCCAGGATTCCCGGTACCAGCCCCGGCAGGAAACGGCTGCGAATGAACCAAGCCCTCAAGCCCCTGCCGCTCCGGAACCCACGGTGCCCTTGAAAAAAGCCGCCCAGGCCGACCCACCCTCAGCGCCACCGACCGCGGCGACCAAGGCCCCTG
>CAZLRL010000027.1:9205-13163 GCA_964561645.1 uncultured Desulfobacterales bacterium | reverse complement strand
GGCGGCAACTGCCGCTTCCCTTTCCGGTTCAGGACTTCCTTGTCGGCGGAAGAATCGGGGTGACACCGCAGGAGCATGGGAAAGGGTTCGTTGGACGGTAGGCTGTCTGCCACTTCGGCAACCCCGCTACCTTGGCCCGCAGGCTGTAGGCCGGAGACTTTGCGTCCTACCCTTTCGGTGTAGTTTGCCCTTGTCGGTGATCTATATTTCTTCGTGTACCTTATCGGCAGGTCAAGAATGAAACTTTAGATTTGCCTTTTTTGCGGTGGGAAAGGAGCCCTGTGGCCGGGCGGCGCCCAGGGCTGGGGCTCATGGGGAGGCGAATTCCTGGAACAGGCGGGCCGGATACTCCTGGGTCAGGCGGGCGGTAATTTCATAGTGCATGTTCCAGGCCTCGTCCTCGGTCTGGGTGTGGACGGTCATATCCGGGTTTTTCAAGGACTTGGGGACATACAAAAGGGTGGCGGCAAACACCGCGGTCTCAAACACATCCTCTTCCTTGCGGATGGTTGAGACCACGAAACGCTGGCGGGTATAGCGGTTTTTTACCTTGTTGAACAAGCCCTTCATGAGCCGGTTTTCTGTTTTCGGATTTTGGTTTCAGGAAAAAATTGTTACAAACGGTTCCGGCCCCGGAGTCGGCGCCCCGGGGCCGGGAACAGTCAGCCGGATCAGCCTTATTTCTTTTTGCTCTTCTTGTCGGGCACTCCGGCCAGGGAACTCATGGACACCGGAGATTTTTTTCTGGTCCTGGAGGACTTGGCCCTTTTCTTATAGGACCTGCTTTTCTTGCTTTTCTTCTTGGTCACCTTGACGCTGTTGCCCATGTGTTTGCGGGCGAAGCGCAGGCGCTCCTCCTTGGCTTCCAGCTTGGCAATGGGCGCCCCGCTGAGCTCGAAACCCTTTTCAATCAGGGTCCTGAGATCAGCCCACTTCTTTGTGCTTCCCATCATGGAAACAATGATGGCCTGGTCCCCATTCTTAAACATACCCACATAGGTATGTTTTGAGGCTCTGGTGTAGCCGGTTTTGCCGCCCAGGGCCAGGGGCGTGGTCCACAGAAAACGGTTGTAGTTGCGAAGCTCCCGCTCTCCCCGGATATGATAGTACTTGGTGCTGATAATCTCGGCAAATTCCGGGTCCTGCATGGCCCGGCGGAAAATAATGGCCAGATCCTCGGCCGTGGAGTACTGGTCTTCTTTGGGCAGGCCGTTGGCCGTGGCCACCTTGGTGCGATACGCTCCCCAGCGGCGCACCATCCGGGTGACGTTGCGGGTGAAGTCTGCTTCGCTGCCGCAGGCGGCCTCCGCCAAGGCCCGAGCCCCGTCGTTGGCCGAGGACAGCAGCAGCGCGTACAGCAGTTCCTTCACCGTGTACTCTTCCCCTTCCTTGATGTTGATCTTGGAAGCGGGTGCGCTGGCGGCGTAGCGGCTGCACCTCACGTGGTCGTTCATCCGGAGGTGGTCCAGGATGTACATGGCGGTCATCACCTTGATGGTGCTGGCCGGCGGGTACATTTCCCGGGCGTTGTTTTCGAGCAGGATTTTGCCGGTGGCGGCATCCATAATGACAAAGGAGCGGGCTGTGACATCCCACTCCTTCTGCGCGGCGGCCGGCCATGCGGTCAGCAAAAGACCTAAGCCCGCGACCGCTGCGATTAACCGATAAATTTTTTGGATCCCCTTGCTGTCGGAACGCGTTTTTCTCCCCACAGATCCTCCCCCGTTCCTTCAGAATTTCCTGCTTACTGAGGCTTTTGCAAAAGTCATTTTTGTCATCCTGAGCGAAGCGAAGGATCTAGATTCTTCGGTCGCCTGCGGCTCCCTCAGAATGACAGATATGAGATATTTGCAAGAGGCTCTACTATAAAGAAAAAAATCGGGTTTCGCAAATGTGAATCAGGCTCCGCCGGCCTTAAGGCCGGTTTGAGGGTCTTCTCAGGCCACGTGGTTCTGGAACAGTGTCTCGATAACCTGCGGAATCTGTTGAAGATTGTGGATAGTCGGCACCTGGGTGGGGGGCGGGCAATCCTCCCGGTGGATGAGGATCACCGGCATGCCGATAGCCTGGGGCCCGGGCACGTCTTTCATGAGGTCGTTGCCCACGTAGAGGGCCTGGCCCGGCGCCAGTTTCATGGCCTTGAGCGCGTGGCTGTAAATCTGGGGCGCGGGCTTGCTGACGTAGTAGCGGGACGACAAGACCACCGCGTCAAAATATCTTTCCAGCCCCAGGAAGCGGATTTCCGGTTCGCTGAACACCCATTGCGCGTCGCTGACCAGCCCCAGGCTATAGGTGGCCGACAGTTCGTCCAGGGCCTCCTGGGTGTCGGGGAAGAGGCCCAGGCGGCGGGTGCTCAAAGAGCGGAACAGGCGGGCCAGCCAGATGACCAGGGCCCGTTCGGGAGATTTTCGGAGCCCGGCGGTCAGGATCTCCTCAAAGACCAGAAAGACATCGATTTCGGTAAAGGGGCTGGGGCGCTCCAGGAGCTGGGCCGCGGCGGACTCCTGGTAGAGGCCGGCCAGCTCATCGGGGGCAAAACCGACATCATAATAGCGCAAAAAGTGGCACAGGGTCCGGTAGACCTGGGGGTCGGATTCATCCGTCCAGATGTCCACCAGGGTGCCATACAGGTCGAAAATGACTGCTTCGATGGCCATAGTCACAGTACCGGGTCTCGGCAGCCGGGGGCCTGGCGGCCGGGCTTCTTGGCCGGGCCCCCCGCTCCGGCTCATAAATCTCTTGCTTATTTTTATCGGGATTTGGTGAAATATTGTAAAGTAATCTTTACCTATGGCTGCCCTTTTTTTACTCCTGTTGGCGGCCCTGGCCTACCAGGTGCTGGCCCTGATCTGTCTGGCCCGGTTTTTTAAGCAGCCGCTCCCCTCCCAGGCTGCCGGCGAGTCCCCGGGCCTGACGGTGTTCAAACCGGTGCGGGGCCTGGGCCCGGAGACTCGTGAGTGCCTGGAGAGTTTTCTCCGCCAGGATTATCATCCCTACCAGGTGCTGTTCGGCGTGGCCGATCCCCAGGACCCGGTGCTGCCGCTGCTGGAGGATTTGCGCCGGGCCGCGCCCCCGGTACAGGTGGAGGTCATAATCTGCTCGGAAAACCTGGGACACAACCCCAAAGTGAGCACTCTCCGCCAGCTGGCGCCCCACGCCCGCCACGACCTCCTGGTGGTGGCCGACGGGGACGTCAAGGTGGGTTCTGATTTTCTGGCGCGGGTGGCCGCGGCCTTGCGGGAGCCGCAGGTGGGCCTGGTCTCCTGCCCCTACCGGGCCGGCCCTGCGGCTGCTTGGGGCTCCAGGTTCGAAGCCCTGACCATCAGCGCCGATTTCATCCCCTCGGTGGCGGTGGCCCATGACGTGGAAGGCATCAGCTTCGCGCTGGGCGCGGCCATGGCCTTTAGGAAAGACGCGCTGGCGCAGGCCGGGGGCTTTGCCGGGCTGGCGGACTATCTGGCCGACGATTACCAGTTGGGCTGGCGCATTCACCAGGCGGGGTTTAAGGTGCGCCTGCTCTCTTACGTGGTGGAAACGGTAACGCCCCGCATGAGCCTGGGGGATTATTGGGCCCACCAGGAGCGCTGGACCCGCACCTACCGGGTCTGCCGCCCCCGGGGCTACCTGGCTTACGGCCTCACCCACGCCCTGGTCTTCAGCCTGGCGCTGTGGCTGCTCAGCGGTCTGGCCGCCTGGGCCCTGGGCCTGGTGGCCCTCACCCTGGGACTGCGCTGGGCGGTGGCCTGGTTCAGTGAATTTGTCTGCCTGGAGGGACACCTGTCGCGGTGGGCGCTCCTCCTGGTGCCCATCAAGGACCTGATGACCTTCAGCCTGTGGTTGTCGAGCTTTTGGGGCCAGGAGGTGGTCTGGGGGGACCGGCGGTATCGCCTCACCCGGGAGGGGCTCCTGGTGCCGCTGGACTGAAGAAGGATGCAAAAGGCGAGGTGCTTTCCTTTCC
>CAZLRL010000027.1:1296-9105 GCA_964561645.1 uncultured Desulfobacterales bacterium | reverse complement strand
TACAAAATATTGGGTTTTAGAGAGAGTCTTAGGTTTAAAAAGCGATTTTCGCAGAGGTCACAGGTTCAAGGTTCAAAGTCAGTGGTGCGCACCAGACATTGAACTGCCGCACTGTTATGCGGTAGCACGGGTATCTTGCCCGTGCTACCGGCATAGGCGGGTTAAAAGCGGTAGAGACACAAATTTTCCGGTGGTCAGCCAAGATGAATCTATCCCTGTAGCCGCAGGCTTTAGCCTGCGTCTGCACAGGCGGGACGCCTGTGCCACCAGGGTTTTCATGATTTTGAGAAGCCGCAGTCGGGGCCGGAGGCCAGGCCCAGTCAATTTTTCCACTTGACAAGGGCAGGCCCTGTCCGCCGTTTCTAACCCGCGCCTTGAAGGTCATGTAGGGTGCGTCTTACGCACCATACGTCTACTTTCGCGCTAAAACCCGCGGCTACGTTTTCCCGGTCCCCATAAAAAAAAGGGGCGGGCCCCGCCCCAGGTAGCATGGACTCTGGTGTTTAGTCCATTTCGTTCATCTTCTTGCCGCAACACTCCGGTGCCGCCTCTTTGAGGGGCACGGACTTGAAGGTGTTGCACTGGATGCAGACATAGGTCTTGTTTTCTTCAGGCTGCGCCGGCTGGGCCGGGGCTTTGGAACTGCATGCACAACCGCTCATGTTGTCCTCCTTCTTTGATGGTAATAAAAAGTTTGCTTTGCAGGTCGAAAGACCGCTGTTTTCAGCCCTCCAGGGGGCGCTCAAATTCCTCTTCCACCTCCCAGCCCCGCTCCTTGAAAGCGGATAAGGGCGGGGGATAACAGCCGGAAAAAAAATCCTTGTTGTCCCGGGTGTCCTCCATTCTCACTTCGACCACGACGTCGCCTTGGCGGACCCGGTAGCCCCACTCATAGTTGTCGGTGGTGGAAGGAGCCGTGGCTTTGCCCTGGTAAATCAGGGTGTTGCCTTCTTTTTTGACCTTGGAAAAGGTGTAGCAACAATCGCCGCCCATGCCGCTGCAGCCGCATTTGCCGCGGCGCAATTCCAGGCCGTCGACTTTGAATCCCCCCGGTGCACGTTCGATCGTGGCCATGAGAACTCCTTGTCAAGAACTAATATTTATAAGGAATAATTCCTTTTTGGGAAAAAGCAAGGGGGGAGGAAATTTTTTTCCAGTTGCAGGGGGCCAACACCCAGAAACCGACAACCGTGGGCTCGCGCGGGGAGAAATTTTTGAATTTCCTTGCATAATCTTTATATTTCCAGGAAAATTTACGATTAGGTTAATAAACAATTTGCCATCCTCGAGATTGGCTGCAACGGGGGAGAACGTCAGCCTTGGGGACGGAAATTTCCCGTTTCACCGCACTTCCCCCGACCTCCCAAAAAAATTCTTCAGAGACGATCGTGTCTGATAACGATAAATTTACTCGCTGCTGCCGGGCCCTGGTAGGGTTCCTGAGCCGAGGGGCTTGGGGCATCATCCTGATCTCCCTGCTGTTGGCCGGGCTGAGCATCTATTATTCTTATAACAACCTGGCCTTCAGCACCAGCCGCAGCGACTTGATAGCCAGTGACCAGCGTCTGCTGCAGTTGGGGGAAAAACTCAGCGAGGATTTCGGCTCCCGGGATGACCTGGTGGTGGTGGTGGAAAACGGCCACCCGTCCCGGGCCAAGGCCTTTGCTGAGGCCCTGGCCACGGAACTGAAAAAGTATCCCCAGGATTTTCCGGAAATTTTTTACCGGCTGAATCCCGAGGTTTTTAAGAAATGGGCCCTGCTGTACCTAGAGCCGGAGCAGATCCAGGACATTAAAAACAAGCTTGAGGAGCATCGGCGCCTGCTGTCCTCCTTGGCCGCCCACCCGAGCCTCACTCAATTCTATGAGGGGGTGAATCAGGAACTCACCGGGGCGCTGGTGGAAGAGCTCTTTGTCGGCTTCCTCGATAAGGACCAGGAAGAAGACAAAATCCCCGACCTGTCTTTGCTGAACGCCACCCTCCGGGAGCTGGACCGGGGTCTTGCGGGCCAACCCTATTCTTCCCCCTTGACGGGTTTTTTCATCGAGGGTTTGGGCGACCTGGAGCAGGAAGGGTATTTTCTCACCGCAAATGACAAATATTTGCTCTTCCTGGTTACCCCCCGAAAAGAGGACTTCACCCAGGCGGTCCATTCGGTCCAGCTCCTCCGGGACATCGTGGACCGGGTCAAAAGCGACTTTCCGGATCTGGAGGCCGGCGTCACCGGCCCCCTGGCGCTGGAGGCCGACGAAATGGGCAGCGCCATGGAGGACATCGCGCTGGCCACCTGGCTGTCCCTGGCCAGTCAGATGCTCCTGCTGATCCTGTTTTTTCGCAGCCTGAAACGTGCCTTGATGCAGGCCTTTGTCCTGATCGTGGGCCTCTGTTGGACTTTTGCCCTGGTCACCGCGGTGGTGGGCCACCTGAATCTTTTGTCCATTGTCTTTGCGCCTCTGGTGTTGGGGCTCACCATTGACTATGGCATTCACTGGTTCTGCCGCCTGGAGGAGGAGCAGGGTCTCCAGGGGAAAAGCAATGGCAATACCGTAGCCTGCGCCATCCGCCGGGAATCGCCGGCCATTCTCTATGCCTCGATGGCTGGGGCCGTCTCCTTTATACCCCTGACGTTCACCGGCTTCAAAGGGCTGGCGGAATTGGGTCTTATCTTGGCTATGGGTGTGGTGGTGATGGTAGTGGCCACGCTTATTTTAATCCCCAGCCTGGTGCTGAAGACCGAGCGCTTTAATCCCCCGGAGCCGGACCAGGACTGCAGGCGCAATCCCCGTCCCTTTCTTAAACTGGGTTGGCGGCGTCCCCGCCTGATTGTGGCCTTGGGACTCCTGTTCACCGCGCTGGGGGGCGTCAGCCTGCTTTTCGTCAAGTTTGACCTCAATCCCCTCAATCTTCAAAACCCGGAAACCGAGTCCGTGGTCTGGGAATTGAAGCTCCTGAAGGATTCGCGCTATTCCACCGCGTACGGCGCGCTCACCGCGGACAGCCTCGAAGATCTCAAGGCCAAGAAGGCGGCTTTGAAGGAACTTCCGACTATTTCCCATGTGGAGTCCATCCTGTCTTTTTTCCCCGAGAATGCCGAGGCCAAAAAAGAGCAGTTGGCGGAGTTGGTTCCCCTGTTCCGCAACATCTCCTTCCCTGCCGCCCCGGTTTATTCGGACCCCCGGGCCCTGGCGGAGGTGCTGGGGCGGATTCACTTCAAGCTGGGCCGGGCTCAGGAAAGCGACCCCAGCCTGGTCCAGGTCAAGGAAGCCAACGACCTGTTGACCCGCACCAGTGCCGCCCTGAACTCGGCTGGGCCTGAGACCAGGGCCAATTTAAAGGTGTTTGAGCGAAAATTTTTTCAGGACCTCAAAGACAAATGGAATTTCCTTGAAGAGAGTATTTCCCCGACCTTGCCCCGGCTGGCAGATCTCCCACCCGAGGTGCGGGACCGCTTCGTCAGCCCCCGGGGAACCTTCCTCATCCGGGCCTTTTCCGCGCAGGACATTTGGGACCCGAAGCCCTTGGGGAAATTCGTCAACGACTTGCGCCGGGTGGATCCCGATGCCGTGGGTGACCCGGTGCTGCTCTACGTGTATACCCAAGCCTTTCGCAACGCCTGTTTATGGGCGGCCGGGATGGGCCTGGTGCTCATCACTTTCATGCTCTGGGGCGTTTTTCGCAGCCTCAAGGTGACCCTGTTGGCCATGTTGCCGCTGATCGTGGGCACGGGCTGGACCGTGAACCTCATGTGGCTCCTGGACGTCCCCTTCAACCAGGCCAATGTCCTCTTTTTGCCCTTGATACTGGGGGAAGCCATCGAGTTCGGGGTGATCATCCTGGTGCGCTGGCAGAGGGAGGAATCCGCCCGGGCTATCGCTTTGCCGGCCGGCACCGCCAAAGGCGTGGTTCTGGCGGCCCTCACCACGGCCGTGGGCTTCGGCAGCCTGATGGTCTCCGGCCACCAGGGCACCTTCAGCCTGGGGCTGTTGGCCACGGTGGGCAGCCTGAGCGTGCTGCTGGCCTCCTTGAGCGTCCTGCCGGCCTGCCTGCGCCTGGTGGAAAAGCAACTTGCGGTTCCCAAGCCCCGCCTCAGGCCGGCCTTGACATTCAAGCGCTGGCTCCTACTTTTAGTGGGAAAGGAGTTGCCATGAAAAGCCTCGTGAAAACTCTGGTCGTGGCGGTGTTGGTCCTGGGGCTGGCAGCCACCCCGGTATTGGCAGCCACCCCCAAGTCCTACGTGCAAAACATCCTGGATGAGGTGATGGCTATCCAGAGAAATCCCGGTACGTCAGAAGCAGCCCGGGCCCGGGCCATCAACGGCATCATCAAGAGGAGTTTTGATTTTCCCTATATGGCCCAAGACTCCCTGGGGCCCGCTTACGGCAGCCTGAGCTCGGCTCAGCGCCAGGAATTCACCAATGTATTCAGTGAGCTGTTCCAGGCTTCCTACACCAACATGGTCTTGCGGTTCCTCAAGCGGGAGACCGTGGAATACGGCCGCGAGACCCAGAGCGGCGACCGGGCCCGGCTGAAAACCACCCTGATACGCGCCAACGACACCATCCCGGTGGAATATCTTATGCTTCAGAAGGGCGGCGGCTGGCTTCTCTATGACGTCATCGTGGACGGAGTCAGCATTCTGAACAAGTACAAGTCCGGTTTTGCCCGGGAAATCCAGGCCCGCTCCTTTGACTCTCTGATGCAGAAAATGCGGGCTCAGCTCAAGGCGGTGCAGTAAGGGGAGTCCCTCCAGCCCCTTGTCGCCGCTACCGGGGTTTCTGAACAAAACTGTTTTTCTAATATCCTTCCTTGCACCTGTGGGCGGTGGTGTGAGCTTCCAGGACAGGTTTACTCGCAAGTTCGCCTGCCTTAACCAGCAAAAATTGTTTTTATAGGGGCGCCATTCATGGCGCCCCCTTAAAAATGGCCCCAGCCCCTGTGGGTTTCCTGGTCAAGGAGGGCGTGATAAATCACGCCCCTACAGGGCGAACTCGGCCTCAAGTCTCTGCTTGGCGCCCGTTCCCAAGCTCCTGCTTAGGAACGCCTTGAACCCAAAGCTTCCGCTTTGGCAGGCCAGGTTGAGTACCCAGCGCACCCCATGAGTTGCTGCGAAAAAACTCCATCCTTTCTCAGAGTTTCAGCTTGTGTAGGGGGGCACTGCCCACTGATATTTTTGTGGACCGAAAGCCCCAATCCGGACCAAAAAAAGTAGTCGCAGGCTTTAGCCTGCGCCGGCACAGGTTGAAAACCTGTGCCACCAAAATCATCCCCTATTATGTTGACCTGTGGAGACATAAACAGTTTAAGTCATTCTCTGACATGTATCTTCCTCACTGTCATCCTGAGGGAGCCCCGCGACCGAAGGATCACGCTTTTTAATAACTTGAGATCCTGTGGGGGGCTCAGGATGACCAACAAACCTTCTGTAACCGCCTCGCGGTTGGCTGATATCCGGTATATAGTGCCAAGAGCACGAAATTTTTGACCAGTCCCTCCGACTTTCTCTTAAGATTCTTTCCCCACCTTTCGAATAATCTATTTATCGGTTCTAATTTTTTGATTAAGATGAAAAAAATTTCTTGAGGGCAAAAGCATGAAAAACAGGGTGTCTGGTGGAGCAGAGAGCAGCATTTCCTGGGCGCGGCGTCCCCTGCGGAGCAAAAATTTTTTGAAACTGGCAGGACAGGTTCTGGCCGTACTAATTCTGACTTGGGGGTTCGGTCTCCAGCCTGTCGCGGCCCAAAATGCCCCGGCCCCTGCGTTTGACGGCCAAAAGCATTTCACCATCATCAAAATTGAGCCCAACGCCGGCAAGGAGCAGGTAAACATCTTCTTCAGCCAACCCGTGCCGCTGGACATCCTGCGGGCCTACCTGGGGCTGCTGCCCCGGGTCAAACTGGATTGGAACCGCTCCCGGGTAAGTCCGTCGGGGGTTTTGACCCTGAAAGGGGATTTTAAATACGGCGCCGGCCACGTGGTCACCATGAAAGAGGGGGTGACCGTGAACGGCCGCACCTATGTCCCCACCGTCACCACCTTTACCATGCCCGACCGCCCGGCGCTGGTGGAGTTCGTGGGCGCTAAAAGGGTCATTGAACGGGACAGCCGCCAGCTCCTGCACGTCCGGGTTTCCAATGTCGGGAACCTCAAGTTGGCACAAATCAAGGTGCCGCCGCTGCTGCTGCCCCAGGCCCTGGCCGCGGAGCAGGCCGGCGCCGACTTACAACAAACCCTGAAGGAGCTGCGCCAGGCCCAGGAGCAGCTGGCCCCCTTAATTAAAGGGAAAAACGCCTATACCCTCTTTACGGGCGCGCCCCTGGAGGAAAAACAGCTTTTTCCCGCGGGCGGCGACAAAAACCGCGTCCTGGCCGTGTCTCTGCCCCTCAGCTTCCGCCAGCACAAAGAGGTGGGGGCCCTGGAGCTCATCCGGGTCCAGGACAACCAGGTGGGGAGCGGCGCCGCCGCGGGTCCCCGCCTTTTTCGCCTCACCGACCTGGGCCTGACCTACAAGATCGGTGACCAGAGCCTCCTGCTCTGGGTCACTTCGCTGAAAGACGGCGCGCCCGCGGCGGGCGTCCAGGTCCTGGCCGTCACCCGCCAGACCGAGGTCTTTCCCCTGGGGGTCACGGACAAAGACGGCATTCTGACCTTTACTCCCCGGGAACTGGAGGGGCTGTCCCTCAAACAACTGGGCGGTTTTTATTCGCTCAAGCGGCGGGTGGAGAAAAACGATCTCACCTTTCTGTTGGCGGGGAAAAAAGACGACGTCTCCTACATCGAAGTCAAGCCCCACGGGAACATCGAGCCCGAAGATGTCTGGCATACGACCGCGCCCGAGCAGCCCCAGAACCTGAAGGGCGTGGTGTTCACCGAGCGGGGCGTGTATCGGCCGGGAGAGCAGGTTTTTTTTAAGGGCACGGTGCGGCAATACCGGGAAGGGGCCATTGTGCCGCCCGAGGCCCAAAATTGCGTCTTTGTGGCCATCAACCCCCGGGGTGAGCAAGTTTTCCTCAAAAATTTTGCTCTGTCGGAATTCGGCACCGCGGCCGGAGAAATTGTGACCCAACCCCACTGGGCCCTGGGCACCTATACCCTGAACATGTACTTCGGTCCCCGGGCCGACCAGGTGCGCAAAGCGAAGCAGCGCCGCGCTGAAAGCCCCTACCGCGGCGAGGAAGGCCAGGCCAAGAGCAAGGCCCCCCAACCCGAGGCCAGCACCACTTTCCAGGTGCAGGAATTCAAGCCCCCCCGCCATTTTACGGATGTCACTTTCGAGCGCTTTTCCGGGGAAGACAAAACCTATGTCAACCGGGAACGCACCGCCGAGTTTGTCCGGATCAAGATCAGCGGCGCCTACTATGCCGGCGGGCCGGTCAAGCACGGCCAGGTGCGCTGGCGCATTTACCAGGCCCCCACCGACTACAAGATCCAGGGCTTTGACACCTACTCCTTCGGCTATGCTGCGGATGATAAAGGCGTGCTCATTGAAAGCGGCCAGGCCATCCTGGACGAGCAGGGCCAAACCGCGGTGGAGTTCCCCCTGGACCGGTATCTCTTGGCCGGGCGCCAGGGAATTTCGGTAACGGCCACGGTGGTGGATTTTGACGGCCGCGCCGCCAGCGCCGGCAAGGCCTATCAGGTGGAACCGGACTTTCTGGTGGGCATCAGCCGCCACCCCGACAGCTTCAACCTGGGGGAGGAAAATGAGCTCCAGGTGGTGGTGCTGGACAAGCAGCGCCAACCGGTGAAACAGGGCACCGTGCAGGCCCGGGTGCTGGAACAGAGTTGGTCTTATGTGGCCAAGCGCAACGA
>CAZLRL010000027.1:0-1286 GCA_964561645.1 uncultured Desulfobacterales bacterium | reverse complement strand
ACGGGGCGACGTTTACTGGGACGACCAGACCACCTGGCGCCGGGCCTTCACCCAGGACCTGACCTTAAAGGACGGGAAAGCCGCGTTCCGTTTCGACTCCGCCCAGCCGGGGCGCTATCTTCTGGCCTTTACCTATACCGGTCCCCAGGGAAAAAACTTCTCCTCCGCCACCCTGGTCAAGGTGGACTGGGAATACATCCCCGAAGAAAAGCGGGACCGCCCCTATCAACCCCTGGGTCTGTGGGCGGACCGCCCGGCCTATGAACCGGGGGACACCGCCAATGTTCAGATCACGCCCAAGGGGCCGGTCTCCTATTACCTGGTTACCCTGGAGCGGGATGGCTTGCTCCATCATCAGGTGATCCCCGGCGGCCCGGGGCCCAAAAATATTCGGCTGGTCATGAAGACGGGGTATGGGCCTAATGTCTATGTTTCGGTGCTGGGCCTGAGCCCCCGGGGGGATTTTCCCGTGCGGCCCGGCCAGTACGACATCCAGGCGCCCGGTTTCGTCTGGGGGAACCTGAATCTCCCGGTCTTAAAGCAGGTGGAGGGCCTGGAAGTCAAGATTAATCCCGAAACCGCGGACTGGCGCGCCAAGCCCGGCGAGCAGGTGCAGGTGAACCTCACCGTGGCCACCCCCAAGGGCGAGGGCGTGGAGGCCGAAGTGGCCCTGGCGGTGGTGGATGAAGCGGTCCTGGCCCTGACGGGGTACAAGACCCCCACCCTGGACAAGCTCACCCGCTTTAATGTGCCTCTGGCGGTCTTTACCGGTGAGCTGCGCACCCTGCTGGTGCACCAGACTCCCTTCTATCCCTCCCGGGTGGAGCCGCTGACCGGGGGCGGCGGCTTTTCCGCCGACATCGTGGACAAGCTGCGCCGCCGCTTTAAGGCCGTGGCCTACTTCAACCCCAAGGTGCGCACCGACGCCCAGGGCCAGGCCCGGGTTTCTTTCACCCTGCCGGACAACATCACCCGGTACCGGGTCTTTGCGGTGGCCGCAGACCGCACCAGCCGCTTTGCCAGCGCCGAGCGCCACCTCATCGCTACCAAGGACTTTTACCTGGAGCCCGGCCTGCCCGGTTTTTTCACGCTAGGGGACCGGTTCACGTTCCAGGTCTCAGCCACCAATGCCACTAAAGAGCAGGGCCAGGTGGAATTTCAGGCCGCGGCCGAGGGCGGGCTGAATCTCCAAGCCGTGGACACCAAAGGCGAGCTCAAGCCCAAGGACAGCCTCAAACTCAATGTTAAGGGCCAAGCCACCGCGGCCGGCCCGGCCCAGGCCAGGT
>CAZLRL010000026.1:12239-13409 GCA_964561645.1 uncultured Desulfobacterales bacterium | reverse complement strand
TGACCACCATCAAAATGCAGGACAGGATAAAGATGTTGCCCCGGGCCACCGCGTACATTCATGTAGGGTGCGTTTTACGCACCATATTTCAACTGGCCACGAGGAATATAGAAAAAAGGGGCGCGGGACAGCCCCCGCTCCCCCCTTACAAAAAAGTCAGGCCCTCAGGCCGCGCCTCTGAGCCACGCTTCGGTCTTGTCTTCCAGAGCCTTATAGCCAAAGGTCACGCACGCGGTTTTGCAGCAGCCGCAGCCGATGCACCTGTCCGTGTCCACGTAAATGGCGCCCTCCTGGTCCGAGATAGCCCGCACCGCGCAGACCCGCAGGGCATAGCAATCCTTGCAGTTGTGAGAACAAACGACGTTTAACATATCCTTACTCCTTATTGATTTCGGCCAACCCGCATCGTTTGACGCAGGGCGGATTTTATCCGATAATTCTTTCCACTTCGGCCCGGTCTGAATCCATGACATAGGGAATGCCGGACACTTCCGCGGCTTCCCGGGTCAGGGCCACCAGGTCGTTGCGGTCGATGTACTTCAAGGCGAATTTGCGGGCCCCGGCCATAAGTTGCTGCATGCCCTGCTTCAGGCGGTCGATGTAGGAATACATGCCGATGGCCCCGGCCGGCAGTTTGACGAAGTCTTTGCCGAAGCGCTCCTTGAGCTGGGAGCCCACCGCAAACAGGCGCTCATAACCAGCTGACAGATCGCCACCTTCCAGTTCCATCTTCTCTTCCATGAGCTTGCCGTGGGTTTTGCCCACCATGGCCGCGGTCATGATGGCCCGCCCCAGGCAGACGGCCTTGACATAGGGCGCGGCCAGGGCGATGGCTTTGAAGATGTGGTCTTCCATGGACATGCCGCCGGCGATGGCGATGGGCGGAATGTATTTCCCCTGGGCTTTGAGACGCTCGCACATCTGATAGGTGAGGCACTCCAGGTGCACCGTGGGGATGCCCCATTCGTTCATCATGCGCCAGGGGCTCATGCCGGTGCCGCCGCCGGCGCCGTCGATGGTGAGCAAATCGATTTTGGCTTCGGAGGAAAACTTGAGGGCCCGGGCCAGGTCGGCGGGCCGGTAGGCCCCGGTTTTCAGGGTGACATATTTGGCCCCCAATCTGCGCAGGCGCTCCACTTCCTTATAAAAACCCTCCTCGGTCACCATGCC
>CAZLRL010000026.1:0-12229 GCA_964561645.1 uncultured Desulfobacterales bacterium | reverse complement strand
GTGCCGCTCAAACTCGCTGATGCCGCCCATCTGGAAGGCCTCCTGGGACGCCTGGTCCCGGGGATCGGGCAGCACGATATAATCCCGCTCTTTTAATTGCAGGGCCCGCTCCAGGGTCTTGAGCTTGACTTCGCCGCCGATGTCCTTGGCGCCCTGACCCCATTTGAGTTCCAGGATCTCCACGCCGTGCTTTTCGATGACGTACTCCATGGCCCCCAACCGGGTGTCTTCGACGTTGGCCTGGACGATGATGCCGCCGGTGCCGTCGTACCACTGCTTGAAGGAGTTGATGCGGCGGTCCATTTCCGGGGATTTCACCACCCGGCCGTTTTTCACTTCCAGGTGGGGGTCCATGCCGCAGACGTTTTCGCCCACGATGACGATGATCCCGGAGATGGCCGCGCCGATGGCCATTTCCTCCCAGTTGATGCGGGCGATGTCGGTGGAGCCCACCGCGCCGGTAAATACCGGGAAGGCCATGTTGATGCTGCCGTCGCCGCCCAATTGGGTGGTGGTATCAACCGAGGGGAAGGTGGCCTTATCCGGGTCGGCCTCGGCACCGATGGCGCCGACGCAGGTTCCCTGAATGTTGAAGTAAGAGAAATCCGCGGGATAATCTTTTTCCGCGCCCGCAGTGATTTTACCGAAGGGCTGGGGGTAGATCACCTCCCGGCCTTTCAGCGCCGAACGCCCGATTTCGCAGGGGCCTTCGCAGCCATCCAGACAGGTGACGCAAATCCCGGACAGGGGAGAGGGGTCTACCCGGTTGCTGCTGATAGTGGCGGCGCTGCGGTTCGGTTTGCTAAGTGACATGAATTCGCCTCCTCTAATAATCGTTTTTCACCAATAATTACAAGATGTTACTCGTAATTGGCGCGATAACTAGCATTAGGGCAAACGTCTATAAAATGCAAAGAACAGGCCAAAAAAACTGGAACAGAAAAGTGGTAGGAATTATGAGGAGTTACAAATTTGTTATGCGGTCCTGCTGCGGATTTTTTTTACAAAGTTGTTAAATTTCCCACCTCAAGGAACAATTTTGTAAAAATCGCCCCCTGGAGGGGTCCAGGCCGTCACGAAATATTTTGCGCGGCCCGTTTTTTTTCGGCCGCCACCCGCTTGGGCTTCCGGGCGGGCAGCTCCAGGGCGCTTTTGCGGCTGTAGTCCAGGTTTCTTTTGCCGGTGAGCAGCGCCATGAGCAGGCCTTCTTCCCGGCAGCGGCCTTCGTGGGGGCAGTTGCGCCGGGTTTTCTCGAAGTAGGCCAGGGGGGCCAGGCACTTGAAGGAATCGGCGCGGACGCCCTCTCCCGGCGGCACCTGCTCCTGCCTGAGCTGTTGTTTGCCCCGCAGGATTTCCAAACCCAATTGCAGGTCGGGGCAGTCTTCCCCGAACCGGGGGCAGCTGGAGCAGTGCTCGTAAAACTTCAGGGGTGCCTGACAGTCGAATTCCAATACATGCACGTCTTTCATACCAACCTCTGGCGGGCTTGTGGAACCAAGCCCCATCATTTAAAATTTTCACTAAATATTGCCGTCAAATTTCTAGTGTATTGTTAGTTATACTAATTGTCAATGACAAATTTTTAACCAAACCAGAGACTCACTTCACCTTGAGCCACAGCAAGCGGGCCGTGGTCGGACCGGGATTTTTCCACTCCGCCGGCATTTCCGAAGTTAAATAAATCACGTCGCCGGAGCGCAGGCTGTACACCGCCTTGCCCACCCGCACCTGCAGCCGCCCTGCCAGCAGATAGCCGAATTCTTCCCCCTTGTGGATAAAAAAATGGGAGGGCAGGGAGCCCCGGGGCGGGATCTCGATGAGATAGGGCTCGGCTTTGAGTTCCGCATCCACGGAAGACAGCATTTTCACCGAAACGGCATCCCCGGGTAAATCGGGCAGCTTGACTTCCGTGGCCTCCACCGCGGGGAAAATGATGCGCTGGGGGCCGCCTTCCTGGTCCTGGAAGAAAGAGGTGACCTCCACCGACAGGACCTCGGCTAATTTCATCAAGGCAGGCAGCGACGGATAAATGAGATTGCTTTCCACCTGGGAGATGGTGCTGGGGGTGACCCCCACCAGCTTGGCGAGCTCGGTCTGGGACAGGCCCCGTTTGGTGCGGAAGTACTTGAGGCGCAGGCCCAGATCAATCTGGCCCCGCAGGTGCCGCTGGGTTTCGAAGGTGATCGTAAGGTCCTTGGTCCAGTATTTATGGGGCTTGTGGTGCGCGTCCTTCTCACGGTTTTCCGCCTTCAGGATAGTCAGGGACGTGGTGCCCCGCTTGATGGAAAGCTCAATGGCCACCTGGGCGATCTGGTTGATCTGGGCCCGAAAGCGGGGGGAATGGGCCTGTTTTTCCAGGATCCAATAGGCTATGGTGTTGAGTTCGTACAGGCGGGGGCAGGAATGGGAGTAGAAGCGGAGGAAGGTATCTTCGCTGCCCCAGAGTTCCTGCATGCCGGTGATGCTCTCGAAGATAAAACGGACGTCCCCTTCCAGGATGGCATGGAGGTTATACAGGACCTCCATGAATCGGCTTTGGTCCCGGGGGTTTTCCAGAAGCGTTACCCTGCAGGGGAAGGCGGTTTCCCCGTCCTCATAAAATCGGAGGAAAATCGGCGAGCTCGCGCCTTTGCCCCGGGTGAAGCAATCCAGGATGGTCATCTGGGGATATTCCGCCAGCGGGCCCAGCTTTTCCAGCAGGTTTTTGGGCGAGCGGTCGAAGCTCACATAAATCAGGGGCTTTTCCAGGGCCTGGGAAACCTGGATAAAATTCATGCAGAAGACCGCGGCCAGACTGCCGGCGTCATCGTGCCAGAGCACGTTGTCCCCGATAAACAGGCCGCCCAATAGCAGGTCCAGGTTTTTTACCCCTGAAGCCACCCGCTGCCGGTTGGATAAGACCGTGACCATGTTCAAACCGATTTTTGCACGTATATTAATAGATTAGCGCTTAACTACTCATTTGATTCTAATGGAATGCCGGGGGAGAGTCAATAAAGAGGTTGAGAACCAAGGAGTTCGAGTAAGGTTTTGGCGATCATCAGCAAATCCAAAAGCCTAGCCGCGAGGCTAAGCCTGCGCCAGGCACAGGTTGAAAACCTGTGCCACCTGCCTTCTTATGGTGGGCAGTGCCCACCCTACGTAAGTAGTTGATGCTTCTAATATATCTCGTAGATTTGAGGTGGGGTGTCGGCCAAACCAATAAGTCTCAACAACTCACCAGCCTGCCGCCCTGAAGCAGCAGCTTTTGTCCCTGCAGGCGCTCGGCCTGGGCCGGATCGTGGGTGATGATAAACAGGGTCAGGCCCCGCTCGGTGCGTAGGCGATGGATACAAGCCTCGATGATATCCGTGTTGGCCTGGTCGATATGCGCGGTGGGTTCGTCCAGAAACAACACCTCCGGATCCAGGGCCAGGGCCCGGGCCAGCCCCAGGCGCATGGTCTCGCCGCTGGACAGGGTCACCGCGGGCTGGGTCGCCTTGTGCGTCAAGCCCACCTGGGCCAGCACCTCCATGACCTTCTCTCCCCTGAGCTTCCTGGACAGGCCCCGGAATTTCAAGCCATAGGCCACGTTGGCGAAAACACTGCGGTTGAACACCCCCACCCGGGGAAAGACCATGGTGAGCCGCCGCCGCAGGTTGATGTCCGGCGCCAGGGGCCGGGCATTTTCCCGATAAATCACCTGACCCTGGTCAGGGGCTTCCAATAGCGCCGCGAGGCGGAACAGGGTGGATTTGCCGCTGCCGTTGGGCCCCATGACAATATAGGAACCCCCGCCCGGGAAGGTGTAGGAGCAATCCCGGAGCACCTGGTTGCCGTTATAGGCCTGGGAGATGTTTACCAGTTCCAGGGTCAATCCCACAGGCGCACCCCGGTTTTCACCCGTCCCCAGCGTTGCACGCCCCGCAGGCCGAAGTTCACCAGCAGGGACAGGGTTAATAAAACCACTCCCAGCGCGATCCCCAGGTCAAAATTACCTTTGTCCGTCTCCAGGGCAATGGTGGTGGTCATGACCCGGGTGTAGTTGGCGATGTTGCCGCCCACCATGAGCACCGCGCCCACCTCAGCCGAGACCCGGCCGAACGCGGCGATCACCGCGGCCAAAATGCCGTAGCGGGCCTCCAGGACCATGGTGACGGCTTCCTGGTGGGGAGTGGCCCCCAAAGTCCGGGCCGCGACGCGAATAATGGGGTCCACCCCCACGATGGCGGCATGGGACAGGGACGCGACGATGGGAAAGGCCAGGATGGTTTGCGCGATGACCATGGCCGACGGGGTGTACAACAGGGCCATAAAGCCCAGGGGGCCACTCCGGGAGAGGATGAGGTACAAAAACAGCCCCACCACCACCGGGGGCAGGCCCATGCCGGTGTTCAACAGGGTCAGCAGCAGGCCTCGCAGGGGGAAGCGCTTCAAGGCCAACAGCGCGCCCAGGGGCACTGCCAGGATTATAGCCAGGACCAGGGCCAGCCCCGATACTTCGAGGGACAAAGCGATAATCCTGACCAGCTCCGGATCGAAGGTGGTGACGAGGCGCAGGGCGCCGATGAAGCCCTGGAGGATGGTGTCCATAGAGGTGGGTTAAGTTAAAATATTTTGAATCAGTCGCTCCTGAGCCTTCGACACTTTCAAGGCGATGAAAAGGCCGACAAATTATTTGTTACCCTGAGCGTAGCGCAGGGTCTAGATTCTTCGGTCGCCTACCGGCTCCCTCAGAATGACAAAAAAGCCTTGCATCATCTTTGGTGCTCAAGCGAACACATTCATCTCGTTCCCAAGCTCCTGCTTGGAACGCCCTTGTCCGCCAAGCTCCTGCTTGGCTCTAACAGGCTCAGGCCGACGAGGCCGACGGCTGCGGGCCGACGAGGCCGACGGCTGCGGGCCGGATCTTTCTCCGAAGCAGAGCTTCGGGGGCAACAGGGTTCCCAAGCGGGAGCTTGGGAACCAGAACAATTAGCTTCTTTCACATGCCTTCCACCCGGGAGCACAGGCATCTTGCCTGTTTTTTCACAGGCTGGAAGCCTGTGCTCCCGAGTGCTAAGGAACATGGGGATGAGCAAATTTAACCAGGGACCAGGGGTCCCTGCCTAAGGTCTCACCAGGTTTCCCGTTTTCCGCGGCCTGCTAACTTGCATTCGGAGTAAAAAGCTGGTTGCCCTTTTTGTCCTTGAAATCGCCGATGGCCTTCTGGCCTTCCGGCGAGACCAGCCAGTCGATGAACACCTTGGCCTCTTTGTACTTGACCTGCTTGTGCTTTTCGGGGTTGACCGCCATGACCCCATACTGATTATAGAGGATGGGATCACCTTCGGACAGGATGATCAGGTCCAGTTTATCCTTGTCCCTGATGGCCAGCCAGGTGCCCCGGTCCGTCAGGGTGTAGGCCCGTTTTTCATTGGCGAGGCGCAAGGTTTTGGACATGCCCTGGCCCACTTCCAGGTACCAATCCTGGCCTTTGGGGTCAATCCCGGCTTTTTTCCAGATCTTGAGGTCCTTGGAGTGGGTGCCGGATTTATCCCCCCGGGACACGAAGGGCCCGCCTTTGGCGGCAATCTTTTGGAAGGCTTCCACCGCGGACTTGGTCCCCTTGATTTTCAGGGGGTCATTGGCCGGGCCGACGATGAGGAAATCATTGTACATGACCTCATGGCGATCCACAAACCAGCCTTCCTCCACGGCCTTGAGCTCCTGGTCCTTGGCATGCACCATGACCACGTCCGCGTCGCCCCGCTTGCCGATCTCGATGGCCGCGCCGGTGCCCACCGCGACCACGTCCACCTTGAGGCCGGTTTTCTTTTCAAAAATGGGCAGCAGGTATTCGAACACCCCCGAGTTTTGCGTAGTGGTGGTGGACGCCACCCGGAGCCGGGTCTCGGCCGGGGTGCCGGCCGCGAGCAGCGTCGCGGCCAGGATCACGGCCATGATCGTCACGAATTTGGTGCGCATGGACTCCTCCTCATGTAAGTCGATATTCGATACAAAGAATAACGGTTTTAACAAAAAAATACCACAAATAAATACGGCACCTCACGCCATTGACGGGGCATTCCCGTCCGTCCCCCAATTCCTGTCCGGATAATTAAGCTTTCCAGATAGTTTCAAAATCGACCCCCAAGATGAAGATGACAGCCTGATTCCGGCAAGATCTTCTGACCAGAAGGGAAACTGGGGGTTGACACTTTCCCTGTTTCTCTATTAGGATGACAAAAATACTGTTGCCGTTCCCGTTTGTGTCCCGGCTTATCTGGTTCGTTCGGATGTTCCTGCCCTTTCGTGTGAGCAGCACCTGAAGTTTGGCGGGGCGGTTCCCACGCTATTTTTAGAGTGAAATCATTTACTTAACTAGGAAAACCAAATTTTGGATATCCTTACCTCGGGGGAGGTAAAATATATTTTTCCAAAGGAGGGGACCATGAAAAACAGCTTTGGCTTTCTCGTAACCTGGCTTATAATTCTGATCGCGCCGGTCTGGGCCTCAACTGCCAGCATCAAAAAAGACAAAGTTAATGTCCGGAGCGCTCCCAGCCTCAAATCGGATGTGCTTTTTCAAGCCCATCTGGGGTACCCGGTGGAGATAGCCCAAACCAAGGGGAAATGGGTGAAAATTAAAGACTGGCAGAATAATGTCGGTTGGGTCTACCGTCCCCTGATCAGCCAGAAAGTTAAAACCGCCGTGGTCCTGCCGGAGCGGGTTAACATCCGCAAAGGTCCGGGACTGAAATACGGGGTGGTGGGCCAGGCCGAAAGCGGGGAAGTGTACAAGGTTTTCAAAAAGCAAAATGGTTGGGTAAATGTTGGTTATTACCTGGAAAACCAGCAGGTTGGCTGGATTCGGCACGATTTGGTGTGGGGTCACTAACCCGGCAAGGAACCCCCGGGAAGAATAATTGACGCCGGGGTGGCCCTCGAAAAAATTATTCCAAGGTCAAGCATTGGGCTAACCTTGCCTGTCGCTTGATCTGACAGCATGGAGGAGGATATTCTCCCATGAGACAGTTGATCTGGTTCGTATGCCTGGCCTTTCTGGCCGGTATTTTGACCGTGGGCTGCGGCGAGCCGCAAAAGCCCCAGAAACCTGAGGCCACCAAAGCGGCTCCGGCCGAGCAGGAAGCTGAGAAAAAAGAACCGGAAAAGATGGAACCGGAGAAAAAGCCGGAAGCTGAGGCCCCTGTAATCCCGGCACCCAAGCCCAGAACAGCCCAACCCGGCGAAGCCCAGCCTCTGACGGAAAAGTCCGGCGAAGCCAAAAAATAAGCTGGGCGGCAAGACTTAAAAGGAGGGGCGGACGATTTCCTGCCCCTTCTTGACACCCTCCCCAAACGTGCGGCGGTCGGGACCGAATCGAATCATCGGCACCGGCAAGGTTCCCCGCCCCGAAAGGCTTTCTCGAACATTTTGCCGCGGCTCACCGGGGATGCACCGGTCAACTTTCACCCGGAGCCCGGTGCCGCGCGAGGTGAAGGAAATCCCGGGGATCGGGATATTTGCCAGGTATGCTGACCCCCATTGCCGGTCAGCCCCAGACATCCCAGGGTGGTGCCTGGCCCCTGTGACTGCCCCAGTCTCAGTACGTCGCCCGCCTCATGGAGTGACGGTCAATCAGGCGGTAAACTGGCAAAATTATGTCTACCTACCGGGTCATTTTGGCGGATGATCATGCCCTGTTTCGCAGCGGGGTAAAGCACATCCTGGAAGAGATTCCCGGGGTTGAAGTCATGGCCGAGGCGGAGGATGGCCTGCAGCTTTTGGCCCTGCTCAAGGAAATGACCCCGGACCTGGTTATTTTGGACATCTCCATGCCCAAGCTGCGCGGCCTGGAAGCCATCCGGGAAATTAAAGCCTCCTATCCCGAGGTCCAGGTGCTGATCCTCACCATGCACAAGGACGCGGAGTACCTGTCCTACGCCCTCGGCGCCGGCGCGGCCGGCTTCCTCCTCAAACAAGACACCGACCCGGAGCTCATGGAAGCCATCAGCTCCATACGCCGGCGAGAAACCTACCTCTCCCCGGCCATCTCCGAAGTCGTGCCGGATTTGCTGCGCCGCGGCCGCACCCCGGAGGGAGCCCCCAAAGAGGTGCTGAGCAACCGGGAGCGGGAAATCCTCAAGCTGCTGGCCGACGGCAAGTCCAGCAAGGAAATCGGCGAACTCCTCTTCATCAGCCTCCGCACGGTGCAGAACCATCGGGCCAATATGATGAAAAAGCTGAAGGTGCGGCGCGCCGCCGATCTCATCAAGTACGCCGTGCAAAAAGGCTATTCCTGATCAACTCCCTCCTCCCCGGCCCTTCTCTGATGATTTTCTGAGTATTTCTACTCAGAGTGAAATGAGCATCGCGGTCCATAGATTTTTTTCTCTCCCCCTTTATACTCGTCCTTAAGTCAAGGCCACAGACCCATCATCTCGAACCAGGAGGATTCCCCCCCGGCAACTGCTTTGCCTTGGCAGGATTTCATATGAGTGCTTACCAGATTATCTTGGCTGAGGATCACCTGAACTTTCGGCGTCTGATACGCCAGGAACTGGAAAGTATTGATGGATTCGAGGTGGTGGGAGAGGCCAACGATGGCCAGGAACTTTTAGACCTGTTGGAGCAGGTCAGCCCGAATTTGGTTATCCTGGATATTTCCATGCCCAACATGGGCGGCATTGAGGCGGCCCAACGCATCAAGCTCAACCATCCAGAGGTGAAAATACTGTTCCTTTCCATGCACAAAAATCCGGTGTATGTCGAACGGGCCCAACAATTGGGGGTGGCTGGCTACCTTCTGAAAGAAGACATGGAGGGATCCCTGTTATCGGCCATCAACCGGATCCGCACGGGCCAAACCTATATTTCTCCAATTCTGGTCCCCAACGCCCAGGCTCGCGGCGATAAAAAAAAACCTAATTCGAAAATTATTTAGTTAATTGAGCTTCTTGCAAAATGTAGCCGCGAGGCTAAGCCTGCGCAGGCACAGGCTGGAAAGCCTGTGCCACCAGGCATCTTTAAAGCAATTAAGGAAGAATCTCCAGTCTTAAAATGAATTTTGCAAGGCTCTCTATTAAGACGATAAAACCTCAGCCGCCGACGCGCCCCCGGGCGCCCGGCAAGGAGGCATCATGGCCAGACATGCAGATCAAGGTGCGATTCCCCGTAGGCCTCGAGTCGACGGACCCACCCAGGAAATCTCCCCTTCCTGGAATCGCCCCGAGGCCCTTCTGGTAGACGACGGTACCGGGGTTTATGAAGAAATCGGCTACATTCTCCAGGAACAGGGCTTTTTGGTGCTGTTGGCGCCGGATGCCCAGACGGCCCTGCAAGAGGTGCGCAACTATCAGGTGGATGTGGTTATGACCAGTGCCACTCATCAAAACCCTGGCGGGTTGCGGGTATTGGAGCGGGCCAAATGCCTTAACCCTGAGGTGGTCACCGTGGTCCTGACCCGTGGTTACGGCAGTGATCTGCCGGTGGAAGCCTATGAAACCGAGGTGGACTGCTATTTGGGCTGGCCGGTGCTGCCCGGGGATTTGGGGCGTCGCCTTATGAATTTGCTGGCTGCCGACATCCTCGAAGAGACCCCGCGGCCGCAACCTCCTGCCCAGGGAAAAGTGGACCAGCGAGTCTGGTTTCAATTGGGACAGTTTATCTATGAAGTCTGGACCGCCCTGGACCAGGCCGGTGATTCCTTGAATTCCCTCCACGACCGCGACCAGGATTCTCGAGCGGAGGATGCGGCCCTGCAAGTTCAAAATCTTTCCCGGATCATCACCCGTATGACCGATGCCGTGGAACAGTTCATCAAAGAGACTCCCTGGCCGGATCTGGCCTCACCTGAGGCCTTGGAAGACAGTGGCGATTTCTTCCAGGCCTGAGAATTTTCAGCTAGGGGTCATTCTGAGTCAGGCAGAAATCTCCCGGATGGTGAAGGGCCCATATCGCCAAGGATAAAAGGAGAAATGTAGAGTGCGTTTCAGGCACCAAACGACGCTTTTTTTCCTCAATTTTTTATAATTACTGGCGCCTAAGACGCGCCCTACACCTTTAGTAAGGCCAACTTTTCAGGGCCCAAAGACATCATGTAAATATTTCCGTCCAGGGGTTGGCAGAAGGTCGGTCAACCTTTACAATGCGTTTAGAAATTTGACCTGACGGGCAACCTGCAACCTGTTCATCGATATTAGCCGTGAATCTTAACTTCCCTTGGCAGTATGTCCTTCGGGCAGCCTTTCCGGGCCTCGTCAGGCCTATTTTTGGGGGTGAGTAACCGTGCCTAACGGTCCAAGACTGGAAAAGATTCTGGTGGCCAACCGAGGCGAAATTGCGGTGCGCATCATGCGTTCGGCCCAGGAGTTGGACCTCAAGGTGGTGGCCATCTACGAAGAGACCGACAAGGATGCCTTCCACATCATGCGGGCCGATGAGGCCGTGTGCATCGGTCCCGGCCCCCGGAAGGATTACCTGAATATCGACAAAATCATCCAGGCGGCGCGGGATACCGGGTCCCAGGCCATTCATCCGGGCTATGGCTTTCTGTCCGAAAACCCCGACTTTCCGGAAGCCTGCGACCGGGCCGGTGTGGTCTTCATCGGACCGCCTCCCGAGGTCATCCGGGATATGGGCAGCAAGGTCATCGCCCGGAATATCGCCCAGGAAGCCGGGATTCCGGTCATCCCGGCCAGCGCCACCCTGTCCCGGGACCAGGCCGGCGAGACCGAGGCCCTGGCTTTCGCGGCCCAGCACGGTTTCCCCTTGATGATCAAAGCGGTTTCCGGCGGCGGCGGCCGGGGCATCCGCCAGGTTCAGGACGAGAAAGCCCTGGTGCAAGGCCTCAAAATGTCCCGTTCCGAAGCCATGCTGTCCTTCGGCAACGATGAAATCTACCTGGAAAAGGGCATTCCCCGGCCCCAACACGTGGAGGTGCAAATCCTGGCGGACGGCTTCGGCACCGTGGTGCACCTGGGCACCCGGAATTGCTCCATCCAGCGGCGCCATCAAAAACTCATTGAAATTGCGCCCTCCGGCCTGGAACCGGCGCTGGACGCCGAGATCTGCGAGGCCGCGGTGCGCATGGCCCGGGCCGCCAATTATTTCAGCGCCGGCACGGTGGAATTTCTGGTGGACCCGGATAACTCCTTTTATTTCCTGGAAGTAAACACCCGGGTCCAGGTGGAGCACACGGTCACCGAGATGGTCACGGGCATCGATATCATCCGGGAGCAACTGCTCATCGCCCAGGGAGAGCCCATCAGCTTTTCCCAGGACCAGGTGGTGGAGCGGGGTTACGCCATCCAGGTGCGCATCAACGCCGAGGACCCGAAAAACGATTTTCTGGCCAGTCCCGGGGTGGTCCAGGTGTACCAGTCCTCCGCGGGCCACGGGGTGCGGCTCGACGGCGCCATTTACCAGGGCTATGAAATTCCGCCCTTCTACGATTCCCTGATGGTGAAGCTCACGGTGTACGGCTACACCTGGCAGGAGGCCGTGGACCGTCTGGACCGGGCCCTGAAGGGCTTTCTGATCCTGGGGGTCAAGACTACCATTCCCTTCTTTAATCAGATAGTTCACGACCCGGATTTCATCATGCGGCGGCTGGACACCAGTTATATCGACGAGCACCCCCAGCTTTTCGAGTATCAGGAAGAGGAACGGGGGGTGGACAAAATCGCCCGTCTTATCGCGGAAATCAACGCCCATGAATTGAACCCGTTTGCTTTTAAATAGTTAAGGGAATACCAGATTGGAGATCGGATAAAAATGTAGTCGCGAGGCTAAGCCTGCGCCAGCGCAGGCTTTCCTTCATATTGCCAGTCCAACGGAACATAAACCGACTTTGGTGTCCAAAGAATTTTCGGTGGGCAGTGCCCACCCTACGCAACTCTCTAATTTTTTTGGTATATTTTCTCAAAACTTAGAGCTCAAAGCTTAGCTTAACGCCCCTTCATGGAGACCGGGCCATGGCCGATTACTTCACCACCCAGATGAGCCCCGCCGACATCCTGGCCGCGCTGCGGGAAGCGGACGGCTATTTCCTGTGCAACAATGAACGGGATGTGTCCCAGTCCGACTTCAAAAACCGGCTCATGCCCATGACCACGGTGCGGGTGGCGCCGGTGCGGGATGAGGCGGGGTTTTTTGCGGTGGAAGTCAGCGGCGGGGCCTCCATTCACATGGACCTGATGTATAAACAGGTGAACCCCTTCGAGCGGCTGCGCATCATCCGCCAGGCCATGCCCAAGACCTTGCTGAC
>CAZLRL010000025.1:1288-13555 GCA_964561645.1 uncultured Desulfobacterales bacterium | reverse complement strand
CGATGAGGGGTTTGTCCAGGTCCGCCGCCCACTGGGGCGCGACCAGCACCGCGCCGGCCTGGCTGGCCGCGCCCAGGCGGGCGAAGCGGGGGTGGGCAATGAAGGTCAGGTCCTCACCGGTGGCCTGGTCCACAGGGGCCAGGCCCCGAATCATCAGGTCGGCGGGCCCCCGCAGTTCACCTCCCACCAGGGCCGCCAGCTCGCCCAGGGGTTTTGCCATGGCTCGGTTTACCGGAAGCGGCTCCGCACCTTTTCGGTGACGTCCAGGGACTTATTTTTTAGAAAAATACCGGCTTTGGGGAAAACAATATCCAGGTTCTCTTCGTTGGCGACCTGTTCCACCGCCCGGTTGAGCTTATCCATCAAGGGTTTCATCTCCCGTTGATAATAATCTTGGAATTCCTTGGCCGCCCGGTCCCTGGACTGTTGAATGTCCTGGAACATTCTCTGAAATTCGGTTTCTTTCCGTTTTCTGGCGTCTTCCTTGATGATGCCGGCCTGGGCCTGCTTCTGAAAATCCGTCAGCTGCTGGCTCAGTTCCCGTTCCCGCTGCTGCAGGGGACGCCCCAGTTCCTCGGACTTTCTCTTCAGGCTGGACTCGATGCGTTTGTAATCCGGGGAATTATTGATGATGTCCTCGATGTCCACCACGCCGATATTGATATCCTTGGCCAACGCGGGGGTGATCAGCAAACAGGTAAGGCAAAATAAAGCTAGCGCGACTTTTTTCATACAGTTTGTTCCTCCTTGGTTCTTGCAGACTTGGTTCTTGCAGATCCTTTCGGGATATTTTTCAGATTTTACGTGAACAGCGCGCTTTGGGAAAGGGCCTGGCTAAAATGCCCCGCCCACACTGAATTCCCAGGCGCTTTGGCGTTCCCAGGGCTTTTTGTTCAGGTTGTAACCCCAT
Source organism: uncultured Desulfobacterales bacterium (assembly GCA_964561645.1). GTDB lineage: Bacteria > Desulfobacterota > Desulfobaccia > Desulfobaccales > 0-14-0-80-60-11 > JBGSLA01. Next base: position 12,645 of record CAZLRL010000025.1, on the reverse strand, counting down.
TCCACCCGCAGCGGCCCCATGGGGGAAAACCACCGCACACCCCCGCCGGCACTGGTGCGCACGTTGGGAACCAGGGTGTTGGCGGCTCCGTACACGTTGCCGGCGTCAAAAAAGACCAGGCCGACGATGCCGTATTTATTGAGCATGGGAAAGGGGAAGCGGCATTCCGTGTTGATCTGGAAAAACCGGTCACCGCCGACGCGGTCCAGGGTGGCCGGATCCCGGGGGCTGATTTCGGCATACTTAAAGCCCCGGATGGAATCGATGCCTCCCAGGTAAAACAATTCATAAGCGGGCTGCTGCCCGTAATCCAGGGCCTGGATGTAACCGCCCCGGCCATGGAGCACTCCCACCATGCCCCACCTCATGGGGAAATAGAACGCCGCGTCCAGAATATAGCGGATAAAGGCCACATCGCCTCCCAAACCGGCCCACTCGACGGAAATGCTCTTGTCCGAGCCCTTGGTGGGCAAAAACAAGGAGTCCCGGGAATCCCGCCGCACGCCTATGGTCATGGCACTGGTGTTGTGAATGTCCCGGGCTTCCACGATGGCTGGTGTATTCAGGGCCGAGAACGTCAGGTCGGTAAGATTGACATTCTCATACCGGTAACTCCAGAACAAGTGGGTGTACTTCCAGCGCAGGGGATGGGACAGACGGATGGAGCCGCCGAAGCTGGTGCGGGTGTATTCATCAAAGACCCGGGACCAGTTGTACACGTCGACGCCCAGGCCCAAAGGCCGGTCCATGAAGTAGGGTTCCAGAAAGCTGATGCGGTAGCGGCTGGCAATGGACCCGATGATAGCCTGCACCTGCAGACGCTGGCCGCGGCCGAACAGGTTGTTCTGGCTGACCTCCACCATCCCCACCAGCCGGTCCTGGGTGCTGTAGCCCACACCCACGCCGAAGGTGCCGGTGGGCCTCTCTTTGATGGTGACTTTCAGGTTCAGGCGGTCAGGAGCACTCCCGGGAGTGGTGCTGAAGTTCACATCCTCAAAATATTCCAGCCGCCTTAGGTTGCGCATGCTCTCCTTGAGCTTGGTGGCGCTGAAAAGTTCCTGCTCGTAGACCCGCAATTCCCGGCGGACGACCTTGTCCCTGGTCTTGATGTTGCCCGCGATTTCGATGCGCTCGAAGTAAACCTTCTGCCCTTTGTTGATATCAAAAGTAATATCAACCGTCTTCTGTGCCTCGTTTTCTTTCAACAGGGGGGTGACGTCGGCGTTGGCATAGCCCAGGTCGGCGTAAAAGTCAGCCAGCGTGGAGATGTCCTTTTGGATAACCTCCCGGCTGTAGATATTCTCGTCCACGATGTCCAATCTCTCTCGCAGGACTTCCTTGTCTTCCAGCAAATCCCCCTGCAGATCGACGTTGCCCACCGTGTATTGGGGACCCTCGTTGACGGGAATGGTAATAAAAACCTGCCGTTGCCGGATGTCGATTTTGGGCTCCCCGATTCGGGCCTTGATATAGCCATGGTTGAAGTAGTAGGCACCGATCTTTTCCGTATCCCGCTCCAGGGTGTCCCGGACCAGCTTTCCCGCCCCGGTGATCCGGGAGAGAAAGGGCACCCAGCTCTTTTCCCTGGTCTCCATCAGCTTTTTCAGGGTACTGGGCTTGAAGGCCTGGACGCCTTCGAAACTGATGTCCTGGACGTAAACCGGGCCCCCTTCATCGACATTGAAAACCAGATTGACTTCCCGGGCAGAGATGGGCAGAAGTTCATAGCTGATGCTGGCTTCGTAATATCCCTTCTGCCGGTAAACCTGCAGGCCCTTTTCGATGGCTTCTTTGATGACCGATTCCGAGGCCACGGACAGGGCTTTGATTTCCATGGCGTCCAGGAGCGTTTTATCCTTGACCTTGGTGTTGCCCCGGACGGAAATATCCCGAATGGCGGGTTTTTCCACCACGATCACCGTCAGGACCCGTCCTTCCGGGGTGTCGCTGACGTCAAACTTCACGTCGGTGAAATAGCCCATCCGATAGATGGCCTTGAGGTCCTCCCGGAGGCGCAAAGGCGACACCAGCTCCCCCTCCCGGGTCTGCATCTGGGACAGGATGGCATCGGCTTCGATGCGGCGGTTGCCTTTCACTTCGATGTGATGGAGCCGCTCTTTGCCCAAAATCCGCAGGCCCGCCTCGCCGGCCAACTGGCGGGTGAGGCCGGTGAGAGCAGCTTCCCCGGTTCCCTGGAGCTTCAGGCGGATGGGGGCCTCGCGGCCCGTCAGGTCGAGAATACGGGCTTCCACCGAGACGGCTTCCCGGACGATCACTACCTGTCCGAGAACGACCGCATCCGCGCCCAGCTTGCGGCCGATCTCCTTGGCCACGGTTTCATCCAGGGGTGCCTTCACCTGGGCCAGTTCCCGGGCGAGCTCCTCCTGGGGGACCACGGTAAAGCCTTCCACCTTCAGGCGGTCCGCGAATTCCTGGCGCAGTTTTTCCCCGAGAAATTCTTTGGGGGTTTTGCTCAACACGGAGAAGGGCAAGACGGCCACCTTTTTAAAGGTCAGCTCGGGCTCCTGGGCCTGAGCTTGAGCCTGAGCCTGAGCCACACCGGAGGCCATCCACAGGATCAAAACTAGGGTCAGAACGAGACGCCGTCGCAACTCAGTTACTCCCAAAAGTCATGGCCTTGCCGTCCACCAGGGTGATTTGCCGGTCGAGGGCTCGGGCCAGCTCCAGATTGTGGGTTACGATCACCGAGGTCAAACCTTGTTCGCGGTTCAGCTCCATCAGCAGTTCGTGCACCTGGGCGCCGCTTTTGGGGTCCAGGTTGCCGGTGGGTTCGTCGGCCAGCAGAACCTCCGGCTGCAGGACCAGGGCCCGGGCCACGGCCACCCGCTGCTGCTCGCCCCCCGACAGAGTGGAGACCCGGTGCCGCAAGCGCTCTTGCAGGCCCACCCGCACCAGGATGGCTTCGGCCTGCTCCCGGGCCTGGCTTTGGGGATGGCGGGCGATCAGGGCCGGCATCATAACGTTTTCGAGCGCGTCAAATTCAGGCAGGAGGTAGTGGAATTGAAAGACGAAACCCGCCTTTCGGTTACGGAAGGCTGCCAGACGATGATCGTCCAGGGCAAAAACCTCCTCCCCCTCCCAGAGAACTTGCCCCTCGCTGGGACGCTCCAGGGTTCCCAGGATATGAAGCAGAGTGGACTTCCCCACCCCGGAAGCCCCCACTACCGCTAAGGTTTCCCCGGCATAAATGTCCAAGTCCAGACCCTTGAGCACCTCCACCCGGTTGCTGTCGGTGATGAAGGTCTTCACCAGGCCCCGGACTGCAATCTTCACCCTTGGGGATGCGGCTGTCTTTGCACCTGCCCTGGGCTCCAAATTAGAATGAACCACCTTAGCACTTTCTTAACAGAGCGTCAATTGCGCCTGTCCATGTATCATTCATACCGGATGGCTTCCACCGGGTCCAGCCGCGAGGCCTGCCAGGAGGGGTACAGCGTGGCCAGAAAGCTGATCAGCAGGGCCGCGCCCACGATCATAGCCACATCCAGGGCCTCTATCTTCACCGGCAGGGTGGAAATCAGGTAGATATCCCGGGGCAGCTGGATGAATTCGTAGCGCTGCAAGAGAGCGCACAGGATGATGCCCAGCACCAGCCCCAACGCAGTGCCGATGAACCCGATGAGCAGCCCGTCCATGACAAAAATTTTCATAATACTCTGGCGGGTCGCGCCCATGGACTTCAAGATGGCGATTTCCTTGGTCTTTTTCATCACCATCATAAACAGGGTGGACGCGATGCCAAAGGCCGCCACCAAAATGATCAGGGTGAGAATGACGAACATGGCGATCTTTTCCAGCTTCAGGGCCGAAAAGAGGCTGTAGTTCATCTGAATCCAGTCCCGGGCGTAATATTCCGGGCCCAGGCGGGCCACGATGGTCTGGGCCATTTCCTGGGCCGCGTAAATGTCCGTGAGGGTGGCTTCCAGACCGGTCACCTGGTCGCCGAAGTTCAACATCTCCTGGAGGGCCGGCAGGGTGACGTAGATCAGGGAGTTGTCGAACTCGTACATGCCGGAATGGAAGACCGCGGCCACCCGGAACAGCCGCATGCGGGGCAGCTGGCCCATGGGAGTGAGCGCGCCCCGGGGGATGAACAGGTTGAAAAAATCCCCCACCTGCAGATTGAGACGGCGGGCCAGTTCGTTGCCGATGGCCGCGGGAGGCGGCTCTCCGGAGGCAAACGCATTCAGCGCGGCAAAACTCCCGGTTTGCGCTTTCAGGTTCTCAGGCCCTCCGGCCTTAAGCACGCTCTGGTCCAGCCCTTTTAACATGCCCCCGGAAATGGTCCCGGGCGTGGAGAACATCACCGGGGTGTACAAAAAAGGCTGCACCGTCTCCACCCCGGGGACGCCTTTGACCTGGGCCGCCACCTGATCGTACTGCCCGATGCGCCCTTCCTTGGACAGGACGATGATCTGTGGGTTGACGCTCAGAATCTTCTTTTTCAGGTCCTCGTCAAAGCCGGTCATCACCCCGATGACCACGATGAGGGCCATGACCCCCACCGCCACCCCGGCGATGGAAAACACCGACGACAAGGAGATGAACCCTTTTTGCCGCCTGACTCCCCGGAGCAGGCGCAGGGCCACGAAGGTCTCGAAAAAGGCCATTACGGCATATTCGCTTTCAGATGAAACAGATTATTATGAAAAAAGAAAATATTGGTGGCACAGGTTTTCAACCTGTGCTGGCGCAGGCTAAAGCCTGCGGCTACATTTTTATTAGTTCTGATCGCCTAACGATCGCAAGAAACCTACCGGACACCATTGGGATCAGGAGAAATTTTGTCATAACTCCCTAAAATTCCCCTAAATCCCCCTTTAAAAAAGGGGGACTTCTTAGCTGGATATAGATGGTAATTTACCAGACGCAACATTAAATGACCTTCTTACGTCTTCATTACCGAAAACAGAAAACAGAAAACAGAAAACCGTCCCTCACTTCTCCGGCCTGAGCAGGGGAAACAGAATGACGTCCCGGATGGAAGGGGAATCGGTCAGCAGCATCACCAGCCGGTCGATACCCACCCCCTCCCCCGCGGCGGGAGGCATCCCATATTCCAGGGCCAACAAAAAATCCTCGTCGATGGCGTGGGGCATCTCCTCGTCCCCCGCGACGTGGGCCGCCATTTGCGCCTCGAAACGCCGCCGCTGGTCTTCCGGGTCATTGAGCTCGCTGAACGCGTTGGCCATCTCCCGCCCCGCGATGAACAGCTCGAAGCGGTCCACCACCTCGGGGTTGTCCTCGTTTTTCCGGGACAGGGGCGAGGTTTCGGTGGGATAGCCCAGGATAAAGCTGGGCTGGATGAGCTTGGCCTCCACGTGCAGGTCGAACAACTTGGTCAGGGCCCGGCCGTAGCCCTCCCCGGCCCTGAGGTGCACCCCTTCCTTTTGAGCCAACTGCACCAGGGCTTCCCGGTCGCGCACCACCTGCGCGGGGATGCCCCCAATGTCCGTCAGGGATTTTCGTAAGTCCAGGCGCCGCCAGGGCCGGGTGAAGTCGATCTCCTGCCCCTGATAGGAAAATTTCCCGGTACCCAGGATTTCCTGGGCCAAAAAGCAAAACAGCTCTTCGGTGAGGACCATGAGGTCCTCGTAGGTGGCATAGGCCTGGTAAAACTCCAGCATGGTAAATTCCGGATTGTGGAGGCTGGACAGGCCTTCGTTACGAAAATTGCGGTTGATTTCGTAGACCCGGTCAAAGCCCCCCACCAGCAGCCGCTTCAGGTAAAGTTCCGGCGCCACCCGGAGATACAACTGCATGTCCAGGGCCTGATGCTGGGTGATGAACGGCTTGGCCGTAGCCCCGCCCGGGATGGGCTGCATCATGGGGGTTTCCACCTCCAGAAAGCCCCGGGAGTCCAGAAACTGGCGCAGCAGCCGGATAACCGCGGCCCGGCTACAAAAAACCTGCCAGACCGGGGGATTCATGAGCAAGTCCAGGTAGCGCTGGCGATAGCGGGCTTCCACGTCGGTAAGGCCGTGGTACTTTTCCGGCAGCGGCCACAAAGACTTGGTGAGCAGGGTGAAGCGCTGCACCGCCAGGGTCAGCTCCCCGGTCTTGGTGCGGAACAGGGTCCCCTCGAAGCCCACGAAATCCCCGATGTCCAGCTTCTTGAACAGGGCAAAATCCTCGGCCCCGATTTCCTCCCGCTGCACGTAGGCCTGGACGCGCCCGGTGCCGTCCTGGAAGTGGCAGAAGATGGCCTTGCCGAACTTGCGCACCAGCATGAGGCGGCCGGCCAGCCGAAAGGACTGGTCCAGGCCCTCCAGCTCGGCCCCTTCCAGGGAGCCGAATTCTTCCACCACCTGGGCCACGGTGTGGCTGGGCTTAAAGCGGTTATAAAAGGGATCGATGCCCTGGGCACGGAGTTCTGCCAACTTCTGGCGGCGCTGGGTGAGGAGGCGGTCGGCTTGGGACATTCGGGGGTCCGGGAATAAAGTTCTTGATTTGGGCTTATTTATTAAGATTGCCTGAAACTTTACGTTTTTAGATTATTCTCCGGCGATAGTCAAGTTTATTAATAGCCCCGCCGGAAGTCGGGTTCGGGCCTTCCCCCGGTAAAGAAAAGACAGTCGGAAAGGGGAAAATGTTAAGGCGGGGGTCAGGATTCGAGAAGGCGGGTGGAAGGGGTCAGGAAAAACCTTCAAGTCATTTCAAAACTGATTTATCGCCTCACCCTCAGCGCAGCGAAGGGCCTAGGTATTTGGAATACCAAGATTCTTCGGTCGCTTCGCTCCCTCAGAATGACAGGAATATTATTCTCTGGGTCTCTTCGGTGAGAAACTGGCCTTCATGTTATAGGGAAGCCGCGCAACCCGAAAATAAGGTTAATGTAGGGTGCGTCTTACGCACCATTTGTGGCGCGTAAGCGGCGCCTAAGACGCGCCCTACAAAGAGGCCTTTTCAAAGGGAATAGGTCAGATTCGTAGGGTGGACTCTGCCCACCATAATTCTTATGACAGCCGCCCATGAGTCGGATGTTCCCTCGAAACTTACAAAAAAGCCCGGTGGCACAGGTGTCCTCACCTGTGTTGAACCGGAAGGCACCTTCCCCCAATAACCGCTAAATTTTTGCCAGAGTAAAAACCTGGGAAATCCGGTAGGGCGGGCGTCCCGCCCGCCATCTGGAAAATTTCGCTAAGGTGGGTGGGGCGGGCCTCCGTGCCCGCCAAAACCATGGGCGGCCAGAGACGGCCGCCCCACCAGGATACATCCGCTTAAGAAAATGTCGGGTGGGCCCTACCCACCATAATTCTCGATTCTCAAGCCACTCGGGAGCCGTCGCCTCCCTCAAAACCGCGAAAAGCCCGGTGGCACAGGTGTCCTCACCTGTGCCGGCGCAGGCTAAAGCCTGCGCCGTTATCTTCTTTGACCCCTGAGGCGCCTACATGGTTCCGGGTTTGTGCGGCCACAACTCCGCGATCTCCTGGGGCAGAATGCCGGTGATGTCCTGGACCTCGCCCGCGGAAATCCGGTGGGCCAAAAGCTTGAAAATGGCCCGCACCACGGTCTCCGCGTCCACCTCCTCCTGGCGGAACTGTTCCTGGACATGGGCTAGAAATTCTTCTTTGTGACGTTCTTTGAGGGGCTTGTCCGCGGGCTTCCAGCCGTCGTAGTAAAAGCCCCGCACCAGCAGGGGCAGCTGCGCCCCCAGATCAACGGCCTCTTCGGGCATGAGGCGGTCCCGCAAGGCGTGCAGGGTGGCCCTCAGGGCCAGGTAGGCCCGATGCCGGTCCTGGGTGTTCAGTTCAAACATGATGTCCTTCAGCCAGTCGTTGGCCTTGTGCACGGCGCGATCAAACACGTCCAAACCTGTCATGGTCATGGCTGTCCTCCTGTCGGTCATTTCTGCCGCGGGGTGGAAAAATTGGCCGCGGCCTTCATATAAATATAAGTTAAACGCCTGAAACGCGGCGGCAACCTGGGCGGAGAAATTCCGGTTCGCGAGTCGGGGGGATGGCCGTCTTGTAATTCAGTCCTTGCCCCCAGGAGAGGGCGATAAAGGCCATAACGCCAACCTCGGCCTCCTGTCGAAGGCTAGGTGCCTAAGAAACTTTTTGATGGCATACATCTTGAAGTTAAGTTCGACAAGGGCTAAAAGCGGCACCCCTTCCCGCCGATTCTCTCCCCGGACGGGCAGCCGTTGAATTGACAATCTTTTTTTGATTATTGTGTTACAATTTTGGTAAGATAAATTTTGTTCCCTATGTTTGCTTTGGAAACCTTTTCCCTGGAAATGAGCACCACGGCCGGGACTGACATTTTGGACCTGACCCATCAGGTGCAGGAGTCGGCCGGCGCGGCGGGCATTGCCGAGGGCCTGGTACATCTGTTCATCTCCGGCTCCACGGCCGCGCTGACCACCATCGAATACGAATCCGGAGTGGTGAACGACCTGAGAGCCGCGATCGAACGCCTGTTTCCCCGGGATATTCCCTATGAGCACGACCGCCGCTGGGGCGACGGCAACGGCTATGCCCATGTTCGGGCCGCGTTCTTCAAGCCCAGCCTCACCATCCCCCTGGCCGGGGGCCGCCTGGAACTCGGCACCTGGCAGCAGATCGTGCTGCTGGACTTCGACAACCGCCCCCGCCGCCGCCGCATCCGGGGGCAGGTTATGGGTTTCAAATCGTAAACATCGTGAAAACCGCCCACCCTTCCCTTCCTGTGATCACCGATCAGCTCACCCTGGCGGATAATGCCCTGGCCCAAAACCTGTTTGGCGAGCAGGGGCACAATCTCCGCCTGGTCAGCCGCCTGTTGGGGGTGAAGCTCGACAACCGGGGCAACCAGGTCACCATGGAAGGACCCGAGCCCCAGGTAAAATTGGCCCGCCGGGTCATAGAAGAGCTCTACCAGCTCCTGGAGAGCGGCTATGCCCTGGCGCCCCAGGATATCCAGCACGCGGTCAAGATCGTCCAGGGCCACGAAGACGTGGCCATCAAGGATATTTTTCTGGACACCGTTTACATCTCCGCCATGAAGCGGCGCATCACCCCGAAAAGCCTCGCCCAGAAGCGCTATATCGAGGCCATCCGCACCCACGATCTCGTCTTCGGCGTGGGCCCGGCGGGCACCGGCAAAACCTACCTGGCCATGGCCATGGCGGTGGCGGCCCTGATGAAACACGAATTCATCCGCATCGTCCTGACCCGGCCGGCAGTGGAGGCCGGGGAGAAGCTGGGCTTTCTGCCGGGTGACCTCTATGAAAAGGTCAATCCCTATTTGCGGCCGCTCTACGACGCGCTCCACGATATGATGGATTTTGACAAGGCCACCCGCATGGTCCAGCGGGGCATCATCGAAGTCGCGCCCCTGGCCTTTATGCGGGGCCGCACCCTGAACGACTCCTTTGTAATTCTGGACGAAGCCCAGAACACCACGCCCGAGCAGATGCTCATGTTCCTGACCCGCCTGGGCTTCGGCTCCAAGGCGGTGATCACCGGCGATGTGACCCAGATCGATCTTCCCAACGGCATCACCTCGGGTCTGGTGGAGGCCCGTCACCTGTTGGCCGAGATCCAGGGCATCGCCCTGATCCATTTCACCGAGCGGGACGTGGTCCGTCATCCCCTGGTACAGGACATTATCCGAGCCTACGAGGCTCACCGCCAGCGGTCCACCGCCAAAAAAGAGGTGCGCCATGTCGGATAAAGAGTTCTCGCCCAAAGGCTCCCGGGTCCAGGATTGGTGGAACTCCCTTCTGGTCAGGCTGGGATGGACCCGCAGCCGCAAGGCGGCTTGGTCCCCCAAATACGAGCGCTCCGGCAAGATTTTGCTCCTGTTGATCCTGAGCCTGGCCATCGCGGTGCTTCTGGCCCCCCACCCCCGAAAACCCCTGGGCCACTACAAGGTCGGGGCCATCGCCCAGGAAAACATCCGGGCCGTGGGGGACTTCCTGGTGGAGGACGTGGAGACCACCCAGAAGCGCCAGCGGGAAATTCTGGCCGCCCTGCCGCCGGTTTTCGATCTGGATGAGCAGGTGGCCGAAAAATTGCAGAACCGCCTCCACCGCACCTTGGAATACATGCGCCAGGTCTCCCGGGAAACCACCGATGAGCTGATCCGGGCACAGCGAAATAAACAAAATCAAGAAAGTAAAGAAAATCAGGAAAATAAAAGGGCCATGCCCCAGCCCGGGTTCGCGGAGATCTACCCCAAGCTTCTCGAGAAAAAACCGGAATTTGAGGAAATCCTGGGCGCCAAAATCCTCACCTCCACCTTTCTGCTGCTGGCCAAAGCCGAATTCTCCCCGACCCTGGAGGCCCTCATCGTCCAGGTCCTGGAACAGGTTTACCAGCAGGGGGTCATCGCCAGCCAGGCCCTGCTCCAGCTCAAGCCCCGACGGATTTTGCTCCGCCACCTTAATTCCGGCGAGGAGCAGGTGGTCCAGGCCCCCTTTTCCTTTCTCATGGTGGAAGGTCTGCGCAAACCCATGGCCAACTATTGCCGGGAAATTGCCGGCGATTTCTCTGCCACCGACCGCCTTCTGGTGTGCGACATCATCCAGCACCTGGCGGTTCCCAATATTTCCCTCAATTTGGCGGAAACCCGGGAGCGCCAGCAGGAGAGCCTGGCGGAACTGCGCCCCACCTATTATCAGGTCACCCGGGGCGAACTCATCCTCCGGGAAGGGGAACGGGTCACCCCCCTGCATCTGGCCAAGCTCACGGCCCAGGACGCGGCTTACACCTCGGAACGCAGCTTCGTCATTTTCCTGGGCAGTTTTTTGAGTCTGGTCATTATCTTGTGGCTGGCCTATAACCTGACCCGCATTTCCCTGAAAAAATTTTCCACCCACCTGAAAGACCTGGTGTTTTTGGGGGTGCTGATTTTCCTTTGCCTCCTGGCCAATTACGGCCTGATAAGCCTGGCCGCCATCCTCTCCCCCTTAAAACCCCTGTTGGGCAAGAACCTGATTTACGCCATCCCCATAGCCCTGGCCCCCATCTGCGCCGCCCTGCTCCTGGGCCTGGAAACCGGCTATGCCCTGGCCTTTTTGATGGCCACCCTGACCGCGCTCCTCCTCCCCAAGCCTTTCCCCATGTTCCTCTACCTGTTGAGCGGCAGTCTCATGGGGGTCTGGGGCGTGCGGTCCTATCGGCAGCGCCGGGGCCTGATCAATGCAGGTCTGGCCATCTGCGCGGTCAACCTCGTCATGGTCACCGCGTTCAAGCTGCTGGAATATCCCTTCCCGGTTCGGGATCTGCTCCTGGGACAGGCCTTGGCCGTGAGCGGCGGCTTGCTCACGGGAATTTTGGCCCTGGGGTTCATTCCGATTATCGAAACCTTATTCCGCTATAGCTCCAACACCCGCATCCTGGAATTGCTCA
>CAZLRL010000025.1:0-1278 GCA_964561645.1 uncultured Desulfobacterales bacterium | reverse complement strand
ATCTGGACCAGCCCCTGCTGAAGGAACTCATGCTGGTGGCGCCCGGGACCTATCACCACTCCCTGGTGGTGGGGCAGATGGTGGAGGCCTCGGCCGAAGCCATCGGGGCCAACCCGCTGCTGGCCAAAGCCGCGGCCTATTACCACGACATCGGCAAAATCAAAAAACCGGCCTATTTCGTGGAAAATCAGTTCGGCGGCGAAAACAAACACGAGAAGCTGGCCCCCTCCATGAGCAGCCTCATTTTGACCGCGCACGTCAAAGACGGCGTGGAACTGGCCCGCAAGCAAAGGCTGGGGGAGGATATCTGCGACATCATCCAGCAGCACCATGGCACCTGCCTGATCAGCTATTTTTATACCAAGGCCCGGAACCAGGCCAATGATCCCAATAAAGTCAAGATCGACGATTACCGCTATGCCGGGCCCCGGCCCCAAACCAAGGAGGCGGGGCTGGTGCTGGTGGCGGACCAGGTGGAGGCGGCCTCCAAGACCCTGACCGACCCCACCCCGGCCCGCATCCAGGGCATGGTGCAGAAAATTGTCAATAATATCTTTGCTGACGGGCAGTTGAACGAATGTGAGCTCACCTTGAAGGAGCTGCATCTCATCGCCAAAAGTTGCAACAAGATCTTGAGCGGCATTTTCCACCACCGCGTCCTCTATCCCTCCCCGGCTGAAAAGACCCGTGGTCATGAAGATCTGGATAAGCAACCGCCAAAGAAAAACGGCCCTAAGTCAGCCAACGGTCCGAAAAAAGCTCAGGAAGATCTTAGACGCCTTGGGATGGGCTGAGGCGGAAATCTCCCTTACCCTGGTGAGCGACCGGGCCATGGCCCGCCTGAACCGGGAGACCTTCGGGAGACGGGGGCCCACCAACGTCATCGCCTTTCCCATGGACCGGCCCGGGGAGGCGGGCGAGGCTCGGAAGCCCGGGCGTCCCCGCGGCTCGTCGGCGCCGCCGCCGGTTCTGGGAGAAGTGATTATTTCGGTGGAAACCACCCGGCGCCAGGCCGCGGAAACCGGCTGGCCCTGGGAAGAACTCTTCGATTTTTATCTGCTTCACGGTATATTACATCTGGCCGGCTATGATCACGACACTCCCGAGGCCGACGCGGCCATGACCGCCCGGACCTGGGAGTTGATGGATGTATTGCAGAATCGAGCGGGGCAGGACTAAACTCTTTTAACTTTTAAAAATTACTGGAAAAATCGAGGCATACGCGTATGCCTCGATTTTGCGAAAAGTTAAGGGGCGTTGGGAGGGGAGCTCGGGGGG